>NZ_JBFWVN010000027.1:0-41267 GCF_050246715.1 Methylocystis sp. | reverse complement strand
TCATCGCCCGCATCGCCGATCACCCGATCTCAAAGCTCGACGAACTGCTCCCTTGGAAATGGGAGAAAGCCGCGCCTCACGCCGTCGCCGCTTAGCCACCCCTGGTCATAAGATCACGCTTACCTTGCCACGGGGCGCCTCGGCTCTAGTTGCGCGGTGTCGCCTTGATCGATGCGACGGCAGCGAGCCTTGCCTCCGGCCCGACAGCCGTGGGCCTTTTTTCACCCGCACCCCGCCCCTACGGTCTCGATTCTGTACCCTGTAGGGTCCGGGAGATGGATGGCGCCCATGATGATCAAACTTGATGCGACTTCGATTATCCCGATCATTTTCTGGGTGGGCGTGATAGTGCTCGGATTTGTCACGCAGTTGGGTGGAGAGGCACAAAAAGCCTCCAGCTTGAGGACTTCAAGTGCCGGAACCGATACCCAGGCCGAGATTGGATCGGACACAGACCCAGACGAAAAACGGTCTCGCCGGAAGGGAGAGCCGCGATAGGCGGCGGTCGCCCGCCGAAAACCGGGTTACCAGAAAACCCGGTTTCTAAGCCTACGCTTGCGTAGGCTGGGATAGACAAGAATCTTTCTCACCGGGCGCGCAAGGCCTCCCGACCGCAAGCGGAAACGCTCATGGCGAACCAGCGCGGGCCGCTGATGAGTCTTTCGCACTGCCGGCGGTGTTGGGGCCTCTCGCGCAATGGGCGCTCCCGCGCGATCTGATCGGGCAGGCCCGCAACTCGTCCCGCCGCGTTACAATATCGCACCTACGAACCGCGAGTCCCCGATCTGGTCACAATAACTATGAGCCGTCCAGAGCTACCAGACATCGTCTACAAATACACCAACGAGAAAGCGGCGCGGCTCATCATTGCCAACCGTTCCCTTCGTATCGGCCGGCCGACCGAGATGAACGACCCGTTTGACGTCTATCTAGACGACCTTTTCGAGGACGATCCGAGGGACCTGCTTAACGCGGCTAGCGAGAGGCTGGTCGACATGCTGTCCCGTGACCCCGCGGAATACGCCAAGCGGACTGGCACGCCGCTGGAACAGGCAATTGTGAATTCGGCGGCGATTAACGCAGGAACGGTTGCGCAGCGCGACCAGTTCCTTGCGTTGATCACCTCGCCGATCGTCGAGGCCTTGTATCCGCAATTGAAGGCTGTCCGCCAAGAGCTCGAAATCCAAAGGACCGCGATAGTCGCGCAGTTCCGCAACTCGGGGATATTCTGCGCCACTCGGAACAAGATCAATTTGCTGATGTGGTCGCATTATGCTGACGCGCACCGCGGGGTGGTGTTCGGGTTCCGGCCGGATGCTGCACGGGACTCGTTTCTGTGCCTGCTTGAACCCGTCACCTACAGCGACGTCCGGCCGAGTTTCTACAAACCCTTTGACCCGCTGGTGGGGGAACTGCCTGCCCCGACCCCTGAAGCTATGCGCGCCTTCACCCGCTCGCTGACGGCTGTGAAAAGCAAGGAATGGGCTTACGAGGAGGAGCTGCGCATCGTCATCCCATCCTATGTCCCGGAAGGGCAATCGGAAGTATTCATGCCTTACTATGCGACCGAACTCGCAGAACTCTATCTCGGCTGTCGTGTATCTGAGGGCGACCGCGACGAGATTGTCGCGGCAGCGCGTGCACTCAACAAGGATGTGGCGATTTTCCAGGCACGGACGACCCCAGGAGCCTATGCTCTGTCGTTCGAACCCTTAACGTGATCAGAGGGCGACCAAATGGGCGCGCACATCGACTGGCGCTGCGCCGCAAAAACGCCCCGCCGTTACATCCACGGTCGAGGCGTTTCTTTGACGGAGGTGAAGCCGTCGCTTGGTTGAATCTACGCGCGCGAATCGTTCAATGCAAGCGACGGTCGCCGCCACCGGCCCACTTCTTGCCCGTGACAATCCAGTAGGGGCAGACGCCGGTCGCGTCTCTTGCGGCCGCCAGCGCGTTGACCAAATCGACCCCGCTCATCTCCTCCTCGCCCTCGAGCCAGCCGGCGACCGTTTCCGGCGTCTCGCCGAGGAGCGCGGCAAGGTCAGCTTCGCACAAACCGGCGCTGTCGAGCGCCGACAGCATCCGTTCCGCCCAATCCGGGCCCGGGGCGGCGGTCACGAGTTCGGCCTCGCGCGCACCGCTTCCGCGGCGCCTTGCTGATCTGCGACGCTCGCTCTGGAACGCTTCATTTGCTGCGCGGCGGAGGCGAGAGATGTTTTGCCGTCGTCTAATTTTAGACTTCGGTTTTGAGAGGCCGCGGCTCATGAGCGCCCCTCGCTATCGTTGTTGAAGTGACGGTCAAGCGCGATGGCGACGAGGCCGAATTGCTGACTGTGGTTCGGCTCGCCCCAAAGGTGCGTCTCGTAGTCCATTAGGACGCGCAGCTTCGCCATGAGATCAGCTTCGCTTTTGACTGGTGCCTGGGCGATGGCCATAGCGGCGGCATGCGGCCCGCAGAGCTCCTTTCCCACGGCGAAGGCCGCCTTGTGGCGCTGGATCGCCTCGGCGAGCGCCGGCGACAGCGGCGCGCCCGCCATCGCGACAGGCGCTGCGACGGCCGTTGCGCCGATCGCGGCGGCGCCGGCGAGAAGGAGGCGGCGGGAAGGGGAGTCTGTTTCGGATTTCATGGCGGCTTCTCCATCTGCTTATAGGGCGCTTATACGCACCGATCTGACACAGTCAGGAAGCGACGTTGAGCCGATAAGTTATTGTTCCAAAGCCGTCTTTTTTCTTGATGCAAAACCTTCGCTCTGAAGGACAATCAGAAAAAAGCGGCCTAGCGCTTCTGCTTGGCGTCAAGCGAGATCCGTTTGAACGGCTCGGCGGGCTGTCATTCCAGACGCGCGCAACGCGCGATCGGGAATCCAGAGCAAAACCATCATTTCGGCATCGGCTCTGGATTCCCGGTCAGGCCTTCGGCCTGCCGGGAATGACAATGCTCGAAGCGAACGGATCAAGCGCCCTTGATCAGCGCCACGAACGCTGCGATGAGCGCGAGGGTCGCGGCGACAATGATGACAGTCTCGGCGAGCTCCAGCGCCTTTTGGGCCTCGGTCAAAACCGCGGAAAGATAGTTGCTGCTCGGCAGAAAGCTCATGTACGCTCCCAAGGCGCGCGAAGCTGCGAGTGCAGAAAGGGTCAGACGCCGGCCAGTCCGCGAAGACTCAAAGCCGAGAGCGTGTCGACGAGCCGCTCGAGCGCTTCATCGTCGAACTTCAGCGAGAAGGGCGGCTGCGCCAGCCGCTCGGCTTCACGCACGAGGAACATCGGCTGTTGCGCAAGCCACAGCGTCGCGAAGGTAACAGTCTCCGCGGAGGCGTCTTGCGGCAGGAAACGCCGCACGACGCGTTCCGCCAAGCGAAAGATACGCGGCGGCGAATTGGTGATGAAAGCGCTGAAGACCTGGCTTGGCTGCACGCTTTCCCAGGCGAAGATGCGTAGATAGCGGCTGACGCGATCGCGCTTGACGAGCGGCAGAAGAAATTGATGCAGATAGCGTCGGAGCGCGTCGTCCGGCGAAAGCGAATCGAGTTCTTCGGAGTCCAAAAACGCATTCTCTTCGAAGGCGTGCGTCGCCGCGATCAACACTTCGCGATAGAGGCCGTCCTTGCCGCCAAAGTGATAATTGACGGCGGCCTGATTGGCCATCGCCCGCTGGGTGATGAGCCGCACCGAGCCGCCGTCATATCCATATTCGGCGAAGACGGAGGTCGCGGCCTTGATGAGCGCCGCGCGCGTCGTCTCCGCCGTGCGAGAGGCGACGCGCGCCTGATCCAGATTGCTCAATCCTCGTCCTCAAAAACGGTAGGCGTTGACGAAGTTCGACACCGCGCCAGTCAGCGACGTCGCCCCATTCCACACCTTTTGGCCGAGCGGGGCTAGTTTCGATGGGAGCCCTGTCGGGTCGAGCTTGGCCAATAAACTCCGTTCCGGCTGGTCCGCGCTTTCGCCAATCTGGGCGACCGGTTCGGCGTTCTTGGTCGGGGGCGTTCGGGGCGTCGACTCGACAGGGTTTCTCGTTTCCGGAGACGGCTTGCGCGAAGCTGCGACTTTCGTCGGCTTTACAGGGCGCGTCCCCGTCGTCACAGGGGCGATTTCTTTCGACCAATCATAGACGTGCTCCCGTGGATAGACCGCAAAGACGGCCGGCGCCGGCGCAGCGCTGTCGCGCTCCGCTACCTCGCGCTCAGGTTCGTCGGCGAGGAGCCTGTCGATGATCTTGCCGCTCACCGGGTCGGTGGTGAACACGATCTGCTTCAGCGCTTCGCCATTCTTCCATTGCGCCGGCAAGGCGGCGACGAGCGAGGTGGCGACGAAGCAGACGGCGGCGTCGACGAGAAGCCGGCGCGACCTCGCGCTGGCGGCGGCAAATTTTTCTTCCAAATGGTTCCCCATGGCGAACCTCCGTTTAAAACGTCTGATTGAATTTCAAACGCCTGTTTGAAGCGAAATTATGGCGCCGCGAAAGACGCCGGAGCCCGTATGCGTCATTTTGGCGCTTGGGGCCCTGGCTTGGGCCCGCGACCGCGGCCGCTCTTCCCGTCACGTCTTCGTCGTGATAAGCGACCCCTCTCACGATGCGCGTCGCAACGACCGGCTTCGCCGCTTTACGCCGGGAGCCGGTTTTTGCTTTCGTTCAGCGCCGTTAGGCATAGAGGTCCAATTCCATGAGCCATTCCGGTTTCTTCACCGCCTCCGTCAGCGCTTCCGATCCGGAAATCGCCAAGGCGATCGAACTCGAACTCGGCCGCCAGAGGCATGAGATCGAACTGATCGCGTCGGAGAACATTGTCTCCAAGGCGGTGCTGGAGGCCCAGGGCTCGGTTCTCACCAACAAATACGCCGAGGGCTATCCCGGGAAGCGCTATTACGGCGGCTGCCAGTTCGTCGACATCGCCGAAAACCTCGCGATCGACCGCGCCAAGAAGCTGTTCGACTGCGGCTTCGCGAATGTTCAGCCGAACTCCGGCTCGCAGGCCAATCAGTCGGTGTTCCTCGCGCTGATGCAGCCGGGCGACGTCTTCATGGGCCTCGACCTCGCCGCCGGCGGCCATCTGACGCATGGCTCGCCGGTCAATGTCTCCGGCCGCTGGTTCAAGCCGGTGAGCTATACGGTGCGCAAGCAGGACCAGCGGATCGACATGGAGCAGGTCGCCGAGCTCGCCAAGGAGCACAAGCCGAAGATGATCATCGCCGGCGGCTCGGGCTATTCGCGCATCTGGGACTTCGAAGGCTTCCGCAAGATCGCCGACAGCGTCGGCGCCTTTTTCATGGTCGACATGGCGCATTTCGCCGGTCTCGTCGCCGCTGGTCTGCATCCGTCGCCTTTCCCGCACGCCCATGTCGTCACCACCACGACGCATAAGACGCTGCGCGGACCGCGCGGCGGCATGGTGCTGACCAATGACGAAGACCTCGCCAAGAAGATCAATTCGGCGGTCTTCCCCGGTCTGCAGGGCGGCCCGCTGATGCATGTCATCGCCGGCAAGGCGGTAGCCTTCGGCGAGGCCCTGACCCCGCAGTTCAAGACCTATCAGCAGCAGGTGAAGGACAACGCCCAGACACTGGCCCAGACGCTGGTCGACGCCGGCCTCGCGATCGTCTCGGGCGGCACCGACAATCATCTGATGCTCGTCGATCTGCGCCCGAAGAAAATCACCGGCAAGGCGGCGGAAGCCGCGCTCGGCCGCGCCCACATCACGTGCAACAAGAACGGCATTCCCTTCGATCCGGAAAAGCCCTTCGTCACCTCGGGCATTCGTCTCGGATCGCCGGCGGCGACCTCGCGCGGCTTCGGCCAGGACGAGTTCAAAGCGGTGGGCAAGATGATCGTCGAAGTGCTCGACGGTCTCTCTTCGAAGGGCGAGGAAGGCAACGCCGCGACCGAAGCTTCGGTGAAGGAAAAGGTTCACGCGCTCACCGCGAAGTTCCCGATTTATTAAAGGGCGGGACGTCCCCTTTTTCCCGCTTGCGGGAGAAGGGGCCACGCCGAAGGCGCGACGGATGAGGTTTCTCTCCGTCGCATCAATTGTGATAGCCCTCACCCGACCCCGCTTCGCGGGGCCACCCTCTCCCGCAAGCGGGAGAGGGGAAAGGCGCCCAACATGCGCTGTCCCTATTGCGGCTCCGCCGACACGCAGGTGAAAGACTCTCGTCCCGCCGAGGACTCGTCCTGCATTCGTCGCCGGCGCGTCTGTCCGACCTGTGGGGGGCGCTTCACGACGTTTGAGCGCGTGCAGCTGCGCGAAATCATCGTCGTCAAGAAGTCGGGCCGCCGCGCCCCCTTCGATCGCGACAAGCTGACCCGCTCGGTCGAGATCGCTCTGCGCAAGCGTCCGGTCGAGCCGGAACGCGTCGAGCAGATGATTTCCGGAATCGTGCGCCAGTTGGAGAGCCTCGGCGAAGTCGAGGTGGAGAGCCAGCGCATCGGCGAACTGGTCATCGAAGGCCTGCGCTCGCTCGACGCCGTCGCCTTTGTGCGTTTCGCCTCGGTCTATCGCGATTTTCGCGAGGTCAGCGATTTTTCGGCGGTAATCGACGAATTGGAGAGCGGCGGCGACGGCGCGGTCTTTGCGTCGGATGAAGGCGACCCCGAGAAGGCATGACGCTCCACAAATCCTTTCCGCAGACCGCGACCGACGACGCCTATGTGGCGGCGGCGCTGGCGCTCGGCCGGCGCAATCTTGGCCGCACCGCGCCGAACCCCGCGGTCGGCGCGCTGCTGGTGCGCGACGGGATCGTCATCGCCCGCGGCTGGACCGCGCCGGGCGGCCGCCCGCACGCCGAGGCGATCGCCATGGCGGCGGCCGGCGAGGCGGCGCGCGGCGCGACGCTCTACGTGTCGCTCGAGCCCTGCGCGCATCACGGCGCGACGCCGCCCTGCGTCGACTCCATCATTGCCGGCGGCGTCGCGCGCGTCGTCGCGGCGCTGGAAGACCCCGATCCGCGCGTCTCCGGCGATGGCCATGCGCGCTTGCGGAGCGCGGGCATCGAGGTGCTGGTCGGGCCGGGCGGGGCGGCCGCGCGCGCCGATCACCTCGGGCATATTCTGCGGGTCACCCGCCGCCGGCCGATGATCACGCTGAAACTGGCGCGGACCGCTGACGGCTATGCCGCCGGCGCCGCGCATGATCCGCGCCTGCACATCACCGGACCGGTCGCCGACGCCTTCACCCATGTGCAGCGTTCGCTGCATGACGCGATCATGATCGGCGGCGGCACCGCGCGTGTGGACGACCCGCTGATGACCGTGCGCCTGCCGGGCATGCAGAATTGCAAGCCGCTGCGCGTCGTGCTCGACGAGAAACTGTCGCTGTCGCCGCGTTCGCGTCTGGCGTCCACCGCGCGCGAGACGCCACTGCTGGTGATCACCGGCGCCACCGTCTCAGATGAAGCGGTCAAGGCGTTCGAAAGCGCCACCGGCGCCGAGGTCGCCTGCGTCGCGACGCATGACGGCCTGCTCGATCTGACGAGCGCGCTCAGGCTTCTCGCCGATCGCGGCGTCACCCGCGTGTTCAGCGAAGGCGGTCCGCGGGTCGCCGTAAGTCTGCTCGCCGCCGATCTCGCCGACGAAGTGATCCTGTACACCGGCGTCAAGCCATTGGGCAGGGAGGGGCGCCCCGCGCTGACGCCGGCGGCGCGCGCCGCGCTCGAAGACGACTCGCGCTATCGCCTGATCGACACGCGCACGCTCGGCGCCGACACCATGACCCGTTACGCGCGGGTCGGCTGATGTTCACCGGCATCGTCACCGATATGGGCGAAGTGGTTTCGGTCGCGCCGCGCGGCGAATTGCGGCGCCTGCGCATCGCCTGTTCCTATGACGCGGAAAGCATCGCGCTTGGCGCTTCGATCGCGTGTTCGGGCGTCTGCCTGACGGTCGTCGTCGTCGCGCGTGAAGGCGCGCGAACAGTCTTTGAGGTTGACGCCGCCGCCGAAACGCTCGCCGTGACGACGGTCGGAACATGGGCTGAAGGAACGCGCATCAATCTCGAACGCGCCTTGAAGATCGGCGACGAACTCGGCGGCCACATCGTCACCGGCCATGTCGACGGCGTCGCGAAAATTTTGTCGCGCGATGATTTCGACGACATGTGCCGCTTTTGGTTCGAGGCGCCGCACGACCTGTCGCGCTTCATCGCGAAAAAAGGTTCGGTCGCGCTCGACGGCGTGTCGCTCACGGTAAACGACGTCGAGGAGAATCGTTTTTCCGTTCTGCTCATTCCGCATACGCTGGCGGTGACGACTCTCGGCGTGCGCAGGGCGGGCGACGCGCTCAACATCGAAGTCGATCTGATGGCGCGCTATGCTGCAAGGTTGAGCGAGGCGCGATAGCCTGCGGCTCGACGTGAATGCGTGAAAGAGTTGGAGCGCTGACAACGCGCCGCTCATGTGACATAACCCGCGCACAAAATTGGCTAGCGGATTGTTTTCCTCACCCTCATCCTGAGGAGGCCCGCAAGTCGGGTTTACCCGACTTGCGCATTTAATGTCGATCTCGGGCAAGCCCGAGATCGAAGAGGCCGTCTCGAAGGACGAGGGTGAGGAAAATTACGCGATCTCGGGCTTCCTCGTCCTTCGAGACGCGTGCTGCGCACGCTCCTCAGGATGAGGAAGCCCTTCACCCGATCGTCTTGCCTCTCCCGATGGGAGAGGGTTGCACGCATTCCAGGAGTCCCCATGGCAGGTTTTGCACCCGACGATGATGATTCCGCGCCTGTTCCCGGCGCGCGCATTCTCGTCATCGCGACGAAGTTCAACGCCGATATCGTCGCCATGCTGCGCGAAGGCGCGCTTGACGCCTTGCGGGCGCTGCAGGCGCAGGCGACGGTGATTCATGTCCCCGGCGCGCTGGAGCTCGCCACTGCGACGGCGATCGCGCTCGACGACGCGGAGCTTGCCGGCGCGCCTTTTGACGGCGTCGTCGCGCTCGGCTGCGTGATCCGCGGCGAGACTTATCATTTTGAACTCGTCGCCAATGAGAGCACGCGGGCGCTGACGAATCTTTCCGTGTCGCGCCGCCTGCCGCTCGGCAATGGCGTGCTCACCGTCGAGAATGAAGCGCAGGCGATCGTGCGCGCCGACCCGAAACAGGGCAATAAGGGCGCCGACGCGGCGCGCGCGGCGCTGGCGCTGGTGCGCCTCAAACGGAGCGTCGTATGAGCGTCGATCAACGCTCGGCGGCGCGTCTCGCCATCGTGCAGGCGCTCTATCAGATGGAAGTCGCCGGCAAGGGCCTCAATGAGATTTTCGCTGAGTTCGAATCTCACTGGATCGGCCGCGAGATCGAGGGCGCGCAATATAAACCTGCGGACGCGTCCTTCTTTCGCGACGTGCTGCAAGGCGTGCTGACCGATCAGGTCGCGATCGACCGGCAGATCGACCGCGCCCTTGCCGGCGGCTGGCCGCTGTCGCGGCTGGAGTCGGTGATGCGCGCCGCTCTGCGCGCCGGCGCCTATGAACTGCGTGCGCGCAAGGATGTCCCGGCGCGGGTTGTGATCAAGGAATATGTCGATGTCGCCGGCGCCTTCTTCGGACCGACCGAGTCAGGCATGGTGAACGCCGTGCTCGACAGGATCGCCCATGAGGAACGCGCCGAGGAGCTGAGTTGACAGGAACGGGGCCTGCGGCTTCCTCGTCCTTCGAGACGCGTGCTTCGATCTCGGGTTTACCCGAGATCGGCTTTGGAAGCCCAAGTCGGGCAAGCCCGACTTGGGTGCAGGCTCCTCAGGATGAGGAAGCCGGCGGCGCGCATCCCTCGCCCTCATGCTGAGGAGCGAGCGAAGCTCGCGTCTCGAAGCACGAGGGCCAAGAAGGCTTGGCTCGCGTCTCGAAGCACGAGGGCGAGGCCATGCCGCGCTATAGCGAAGACGAAATCATCGCCCGCGTTTTTGCGCCGATTGCCGGCGCTGCGGCGCTGGGGCTCAAGGACGACGCGGCGCTTCTGGCGCCTCAAAGCGCGGCGCTCGTGGTTACCACCGACATGATCGTCGCGGGCGTGCATTTTTTTGCCGACGACGCGCCGGGGCTGATCGCCAAAAAGGCGCTGCGCGTCAACCTTTCCGATCTTGCCGCCAAGGGCGCCGCGCCGATCGGCTTTCTGCTGAGCCTGGCGCTGCCCGGCGACTGGACCAATGACTGGCTCGACGCCTTCGCCGCGGGTCTCGCCGAGGATGCGCGCGCTTACGGCGCGCCGCTCATCGGCGGCGACACCGGGGCGACGCCCGGACCGTTGACGATCGCGATCACGGCGCTCGGGCGGGCGGAGCGTTTCGTGCCGCGCAGCGGCGCGAAGCCGGGAGACGCGATCTTCGTCTCGGGACCGATCGGCGACGCCGCGCTGGGTCTTGCCGTTCGGCGCGACGTCGCGCTCGCGAAGCGTCTTTCCGCCGAGGCGCGCGACCATCTGATCGGGCGCTATCTGTTGCCTCAGCCGCGACTCGATCTTTCGGGGTGGCTTGCCGCCAACGCCAGCGCCGCGATGGATATTTCCGACGGGCTCGCTGGCGATCTCGCCAAGCTCTGCCGCGCCTCGAGCGTGACCGCGACTATCGATCTTTCTTGCGTGCCGCTCTCCGACGCCGCGCAGGCGGCGATCGCGATTGATCCCGCGCTGTTCGAAACGGCGATAACAGGCGGAGACGATTACGAAATCCTGGTCGCCTGCGGCAATGGGGCGGTTCTACCGGCGCCCGCTCGCCGCATCGGCGAGATTGTGGCGGGAGAAGCGCCGCCGATCTTTCTCGACGCCCACAGAAAGCCGGTTTTTTTCAAAAAATTGTCCTTCCAACACTTCTGAAAAATCGAGGCGGCGCGGCATTGCCGGGCGGCTATGTTTCTGGCAGAAAGCGCGCCGGAAAGACGCTGTCCTCGCCCGAGTCGCTCGGCGGGGCCGCTACTCCTTTTTTCGTTGCCGACATTCCTTCGCGGCGACGCGACCAATTCGGCCATACCCCGGTCGAGGAACGAAAAGGCGAAGCCAAAATGGTTCTGTTTCTAACCATCGTCTTCGGACTGATGTCTATCGTTTACGGCGTCAAGACTTCTCAGGAATTGCTTGCCGCCGATCCGGGGTCGGCGCGGATGCAGGAGATTTCGGGCGCCGTCGCCGAAGGCGCGCAGGCCTATCTCAATCGCCAATATAAGACCATCGCCATGGTCGGCGGCGTGATCTTTCTGGTCCTCGCCATTTTGCTCGGCTGGGCGGTCGCTTTCGGGTTCCTGCTCGGCGCCATTCTCTCCGGCGCGGCCGGCTATATCGGCATGAACGTCTCGGTGCGCGCCAATGTCCGCACTGCGCAGGCGGCGACGAAATCGCTCGCCGGCGGCCTCGACATCGCCTTCAAGGCCGGCGCGGTGACGGGACTTCTTGTCGCCGGTCTCGCGCTGCTTGGCGTCGCTGTTTATTACGCGATCCTCACTTGGTACGCGGGCTATGCGCCCTCTGATCGTACGGTCGTCGACGCGCTTGTGGCGCTCGGCTTTGGCGGCTCGCTGATCTCGATCTTCGCGCGCCTTGGCGGCGGCATTTTCACCAAGGGCGCCGATGTCGGCGCCGATCTCGTCGGCAAGGTTGAAGCCGGCATTCCGGAAGACGATCCGCGTAATCCGGCGACCATCGCCGACAATGTCGGCGACAATGTCGGCGATTGCGCCGGCATGGCGGCCGACCTCTTCGAGACCTATGCGGTGACGGTCGTCGCCACCATGGTGCTCGCCTCGATCTTCTTTGCTGGCCAGGAAGGGCTGGCGTCGGCGATGATCTATCCGCTCGCCATCGGCGGCCTGTCGATCCTCACCTCGATCGCCGGCACCTATTTCGTCAAGATGGGCGATGACGACACCGAATGGGGCAAATTCGCCGCGCCCTATTTCAAGCAGCTCGGCATCGACGATTCGATCATGGGCGCGCTGTATAAGGGGCTCATCGCCACCGGCGTTCTGTCGGTCGCGGGCCTCTTCCTGGCGACGACCTTCACCGTCGGCTGGGGCGAGATCGGCAAGGCCAATGGCGAAGCCATCCACGGCTATGGCCTGTTCCTCTCGGGCGTTCTCGGACTGATCGTCACGGGCGCGATCGTCTACATCACCGAATATTATACCGGAACGGGCAAGCGTCCCGTGGTGTCGATCGCTCAGGCGTCGGTGACCGGCCATGGCACGAATGTCATTCAGGGTCTCGCCGTGTCGCTTGAATCGACCGCGGCGCCGGCGCTCGTCATCGTTCTCGGCATCATTCTCACTTACGAGCTCGGCGGCCTCTATGGCACCGCCATCGCGGTGACGACGATGCTCGGCCTCGCCGGCATGATCGTCGCGCTCGACGCTTTCGGCCCCGTCACCGACAACGCCGGCGGCATCGCCGAAATGTCGGGCCTGCCCAAGGAAGTGCGCCAGTCGACCGACGCGCTCGACGCGGTCGGCAACACCACCAAGGCGGTGACCAAGGGCTACGCCATCGGCTCGGCAGGCCTCGGCGCGCTGGTGCTGTTCGCCGCCTACACTAACGATCTGAAGCATTTCATCGAGGCGGGCGTGCCCTTCTTCAAGGGCATCGACAAGGTCGATTTCGACCTGTCGAACCCATATGTCGTGGCGGGCCTCCTGTTCGGCGGCCTGATCCCCTATCTCTTCGGCGGCATCGCCATGACGGCGGTGGGCCGCGCCGCCGGCTCGGTCGTCGTCGAGGTGCGCCGGCAGTTCAAGGAAAAACCCGGCATCATGGCGGGCACGGACCGGCCGGATTACGGCCGCGCCGTCGACATGCTCACGCAAGCCGCGATCAAGGAAATGATCCTGCCCTCGCTCCTGCCGGTGCTGGCGCCGATCGTCGCCTTCATCGTCGCCTGGATTCTCGGCGGCAAGGCCAACGCCTTTGCGGCGCTCGGCGCGCTGCTGCTGGGCGTCATCGTCAATGGCTTGTTTGTGGCGATCTCGATGACGTCGGGCGGCGGCGCCTGGGACAACGCCAAGAAGTCGTTTGAAGACGGCTTTGTCGACGAGGCCGGCGTCAAGCATGAGAAGGGCTCTGACGCCCATAAGGCGGCGGTGACCGGCGATACGGTCGGCGACCCCTATAAGGACACCGCCGGTCCCGCGGTGAATCCGGCGATCAAGATCACCAATATCGTCGCGCTGCTGATGCTGGCGATCCTCGCGCATTAAGCGAAGCGCGAAGCGAAAAAATGAGGGCGGGGGAGACCCCGCCCTTTTTCTTTCTTATGCCATCTTGATAAATCAAGCTGAAACTAGATATTAGGGCTTGGGCGCCGGGTAAGGAATATGACTCACGTTCGCGAGAAATTCGCCACTCAGGTCGACAAGGACCTGCTCGCCGAAATCCGAAGGATTGCGAAGGATGAAGGCCGGCAGCTTCAATCCGTCGTCGAAGACGCGTTGCGCGCCCATGTCGAGGAACGCAATAGGGCGAAGCCGCGCCGTCATGTCATCGACGCCTATCGGTCGAGCCTGCCGCGCTTTGGCGTGCTCTATGAAAAACTCGCCAAGTGAGCGGCGGGCCAACCGACTATCTGACTGTCGCCGAGATATTAGCCATTCATGACGATCTCATCGAACGATATGGCGGCGCTGCGGGCGTGCGCGATCCCGGTCAGCTTGAAGCGGCTCTGTTTCGGCCGCAAACCGGCTATTACGTCGACGTGATCGCGCAAGCGGCCGCGCTGTGGGAAAGTCTTTCGCAGAACCATGCTTTCGTCGACGGGAACAAGCGAGTCGCCTTTGCGGCCATGTTTGCTTTTCTCACGATTAACGGCGTTACACTTATGGCGACCGCGGATGAAGCATGGACCTTCGTTTCCGCCCTCTACGAGAGCGGCGCATTTCGTTTTGAGGCGCTGGAGACATGGCTACGCCGGAATTGCCGATGAATGCGCTAAACTCACCTCTAGAGACAATTGTGCGCCCTCGACGACAGTTGGCCCTGTCGTGTGACTTTCGCGCGGGCGTCTTGCATTATCGCGGCGGACGAGCGTTTCGGCGGCGCAGGCGGACTTTATGACCCACCCCTTCTACTGTCTGCACACGCATGGCTTTGTCCGGGTCGCGGTCGCGACGCCGAATGTGAGAGTCGCCGATCCGGCGTTCAATGTGGCGCGGACGATCGAATTGGCGCGGGACGCCGAGAAGCATGGCGCCTCTCTCGTGTTGTTTCCCGAGCTGGGACTGTCTTCGTATGCGATCGACGATCTTCTGCATCAGGAGGCGTTGCTCGACGCCGTCGAGGCGGCGCTCGCCGAACTCGTCGAAGCGTCATCCGGCATTCATCCGCTGATCGTCGTCGGCGCGCCGCTGCGTCATCGCGGCCGCCTTTATAATTGCGGCGTCGCGATCCTGCGCGGCCGCGTGCTCGCGGCGACGCCGAAGGTCTATCTGCCGAACTACCGCGAATTTTACGAACAGCGACACTTCGCGTCCGGCGCCTTCGTCGCCGGCGAAGACATCGAGATCGCCGGACAGATTGCGCCTTTTGGTTCGGACACGCTTCTCGAAGCGACGGATTTTCGCGGTCTCGTCATCCATATGGAAGTCTGCGAAGACGTATGGGTCCCGATTCCGCCTTCGGCGCGCGCCGCGCTGGCGGGCGCGACCATGCTGCTCAATCTCTCCGCTTCGAACGCGATCGTCGGTAAATCGGATTATCGCGAGACGCTCTGCGCCGTCCATTCGGCGCGCTGCCTTGCGGCCTATCTCTATTCGGCGGCGGGGCAGGGCGAGTCGACGACGGATCTCTCCTGGGACGGCGAAGCGCTGATCTGCGAAAGGGGCGACGTTCTCGCCAAGGCGCCGCGCTTTTCCGACGAACCGCAATTGACTCTCGCCGACATTGATAACGGCCGCCTTCTGGCCGAACGCATGCGGCAGGGGACATTCGGGGCCTGCGCTAACGTGGAGCAGGGCGCGACGCACTATCGCCGCATCGCTTTCGAGCTTGCCCCGACCTGCGATCGCGATCTTGGCTTCCTGCGCGAAGTCGGCCGCTTTCCCTTCGTGCCGTCCGATGAAGCGCGACTGGCCGAACTTTGTTTCGAGGCGTTCAATATACAGTCGCACGGGCTCGAACAGCGCCTGCGCGCCACGAAGATCAAGAAGGTCGTGATCGGCGTCTCCGGCGGATTGGATTCAACCCAGGCGCTGTTGGTGGCGGCGACGGCGATGGACGCGCTCGGCCTCCCGCGCGAAAATGTGCTGGGCTTCACGCTGCCGGCCTTCGCCACGAGCGAACGCACCAAGGCGAACGCCTGGCGGCTGATGCGCGCGCTTGGCGTCACCGCGCAGGAAATCGACGTGACCGCCGCCTGCAAGCAGATGCTCGCCGATATCGACCATCCGGCGGCGCGCGGCGAAGCGGTTTACGACGCGACTTACGAGAATGTGCAGGCGGGCGCGCGAACGTCGCTGTTGTTTCGTCTCGCCAATCGCCATGGCGCGCTCGTCCTCGGCACCGGCGACCTCTCGGAGCTTGCGCTCGGCTGGTGCACTTACGGCGTCGGCGATCAGATGTCGCATTACAACGTCAACGCCTCAGTCCCTAAGACGCTCATCCGGCATCTCATCCGCTGGTGCGCCCGCGACGCGCGTTTTGGCGCGGAGACAGTCGCCGTGCTCGAGGACATTCTGGCGACGGAAATTTCGCCAGAGCTTGTGCCCGGCGAGGCGACCCAACGCACCGAGGCGATCGTCGGGCCATATGCGCTGCAGGATTTCAATCTCTATTACGCGACGCGCTACGGATTCGCGCCGGCGAAAATCGCTTTTCTCGCCTGGCGCGCCTGGCGGTATCCGGCTGCCGGGTCATGGCCGACAGGCATCGCGGATAAGGACAAGGTCGCCTATGAGCTTCCAACGATCAAGCATTGGCTCGGCGTTTTCGTGAAGCGCTTTTTCGAGGGAAGTCAGTTCAAGCGATCGGCGCTGCCGAACGGCCCGAAAGTCAGCTCGGGAGGATCGCTGTCGCCGCGTGGAGATTGGCGCGCGCCATCGGATTCCGTCGCGGACGCCTGGATACGCTCGCTCGACGACATTCCATGACGCCGACGAGCCGGCCGCTCACGAACAGCCGGCTCGTTGCGTGCAGCCGGCGATGTCAGGCGCGCCGGAGGAAACTGACGACGACTGAAACGATCAGCAGGACCAGCGCGATCCAGAACAGGATGCGCGCGCCTTCGACCGCGACGCCTGCGACTCCGCCGAAGCCGAGAAAGGCGGCGATGAGCGCGACGATCAGAAAGATGACGGCCCAATACAGAAGGTTGCCCATTTTAACCTCCGTGTTCGAACTCACGTCATAGAACGCGGTTACTGCACAGATGTTCCAAAGCCAGAGGACGCGGAACAGCGGGGCGCATTGCTCAGGTCTCGACGCCGCCGAAATCGGCGTTAATATAGCTCAAAGCATCAACGTCGCTCGCTCTTGATCAACATCACTTGCTGTTGGACGTCATGTGCTATTCGCTTGAGGCAAGCATCACCGCTGGGCTTGGCCTGGGACTGGCCGGCTACGGCATGGTTTCGAAATCGCTGCGCCATGATCGGCGCATGTTGCTCTTCGCTCTGTTTCCGGTGGTGTTTTCGGCGCATCAATTCGTTGAGGCCGCGGTGTGGCTTACCCGCAGCGATCCGATCGCGGGCCAGCCGTTTCGTTATCTTTATACGCTGATCGCCTTTACGATGTGGCCGGTGTTGACGCCTTTGGCCGCCGCCTATGCGGAATTCGATCCGGAACGAAAGCGCATTTGGCTGACCATGGGCGGCGTCGGCTTTGTTCTGGCCGCCTATCTCATCGCCAAGCTTGCCGGCGCCGACGGCATCGACCTGTCGGTTTATCGGCATTCTCTCGCTTACGACCCATTATTTGAACGGCCGCCGCTCATCGCCGATTTTCTCTATCTGCTGCTGACCGTGACGCCGCTCATGCTCAGCGATCGTCGGGCGATCAATGTTTTTGGAGTCGCGGTGTTGATCACGTTTTTCCTGGCGCTCGCATTCAATCGTCCGGCCTGGTATTCCGTCTGGTGTCTCGCCGCGGCGGTTTTCAGCCTGGTCATCGCGTTTGCGATCGA
Organism: Methylocystis sp.; assembly: GCF_050246715.1. Lineage (NCBI taxonomy): Bacteria > Pseudomonadati > Pseudomonadota > Alphaproteobacteria > Hyphomicrobiales > Methylocystaceae > Methylocystis > Methylocystis sp. The sequence goes on along the minus strand of NZ_JBFWVN010000027.1, from coordinate 24,189 downwards.
GGAAGAGCGCAGCTCCGACTACGACGAACTACAAATTCAGCGCTAACGCGTCGCGACAGGTTTCGTCGCCCATTCGATATAGAGCGACCGAAGCAGGCGAGCCCTCTCGCCTGGCGCGCCCGACCCGATGGGACGCTCGTCGATCGAGACGACCGGCAGAACGAGATTGGAGGCGCTTGTCAGAAAGGCCTCCTTCGCCTCATAGGCTTCGGCGACCGAGAAGCCGCGCTCCTCAATGGTCAGACCTTCGCGCGCCGCGAGCGATTGCACGGCTTTGCGGGTGCAGCCCGGTAGAATCGCGGGCGAGTTCGGACGGGTCACGAGCGCATCCGCCTTGGTGACGATGAAGGCGGTCGAGGACGAACCTTCGGTCACCAATCCGTCGCGATCTACCATCCAGGCTTCCTGACAGCCGGCGTCGAGCGCCGCCTGTTTCGCCAGCACCTGGGCAAGCAGCGCGACGGTCTTGATGTTGCGCCGCGCCCAGCGCAAATCGGGGACGGTGAGGACCTTCACGCCGGTTTCGGCGGCGGGTGAGGCGACGATGTTTTTCTTCTTCGCGAAGGCGACGATTGTCGGCGTCGTCCCGCTGGGAAAGCCGAAGTCGCGATCGTTGGAGGCGCCTCTGGTGATCTGCAGATAGACGAGGCCTTCGCTCAACCCGTTTCTTGCGACGAGTTCGGCCTCGACATTCGCGATCGTCTGTATCGGAGGGGCGTTGTCGATCCGAAGTTCGCGCAGCGAATTTTCAAGCCGCGACAGATGCGCGTCATTGTCGATGAGCCTTCCGCCGACGACGGCGGCGACTTCATAGACGCCATCCGCGAACAGGAAGCCACGGTCCAAAATCGACACGCGCGCCTCTGCAAGAGGAAGGTAAGCGCCATTCACATATGCGATGTCAGACAAGTTCGGCTCCTGGCGAATGCGCGCAAATCTACCGCAGCGCTTGCGGCTTGTCGCGCGCATGCGCTTGGTTTTATCGATAAGGCTGACGACCTACATTAGAGTGATCCGCGGCGAATCGGCCTTCGATCAGCCTTAGGCGCCTTGCGACCGTGGTCGCGAAACGCCGCCGCGCATACGGCCGGAAGGGGGCGCCTTGGGCGAAGAAATCACGACGACCGGCTTCACCCCGGCCGACAAGGCGCGTTTTGCGGACCGCCTCGCCGAGGAAACCGGGATCGCCCGCCGTCTTTACGAGGAGGATGGATTTTCGCGCGACGGCCACATGGTGGGGTTCGAAATCGAAACCTGGATCGTCGACCATAATTATGCGCCTTCGTCGATTAATCAGAATTTGCTCGAAACTCTCGATCACCCGCTCGTCGTGCCGGAATTGTCGCGATTCAATCTCGAACTGAACTGCCCGCCTTTCCGCCTTACGGGCGACGCGCTGACGCAAGCCCATGAATCTCTGACGCGCCTCTGGGCGACATGCAATGACGTCGCCCACCAGCTCGACGCCAATCTCGTGCTGATCGGCACGCTGCCGACGATCCGCGACTCCGATCTCACGCTAGCCAATATGTCGCCGCTCAATCGCTATTATGCGCTGAACCAGGAAGTGCTGCGGCTTCGCGGCGGTCAACCGCTGCATGTAAATATCATTGGCCGCGATCGGCTCGCTTCCGTCCATAAGGATGTGATGCTCGAGGCGGCGACGACCTCGTTTCAAATTCATCTCAAAGCGCCGGCCGATCTCGCGCATCTCTATTACAACGCCTCGGTAGCGGCTTCCGGGCCGATTCTCGCGGCCTGCGGCAACGCCCCTTTTCTGTTCGGCAGGGCGCTATGGGAGGAAACGCGCATTCCGCTCTTTGAACAGGCGGTGAAAGTGCCTGGCCCGGCCAGGGTCTCCATGGGCTCAGACTATGCGACGCGATCTCTTATCGAAATATTCGAGGAGAATTTGCGCGACTATGATGCGCTTCTGCCGATGGCTTTTGACGATCCGCCCGAGGCGATGCGGCATCTTCGCCTGCATAATGGCGTCATCTGGCGCTGGAATCGCCCGCTGATCGGCTTCGACGAGAGCGGCGCGCCGCATTTGCGCATCGAGCACCGCATTCTGCCGGCGGGGCCGACCTTTATCGACATGATGGCGAATGCGGCGCTTTATCTCGGTCTTGCGCGCACGCTCGCCATGTCGGGAGACGGCGCCGGCGGCCTTTCTTTCAATGACGCCAAACGCAACTTCTATTCCGCGGCGCGTTTTGGCCTGGATGCGAAGCTCAATTGGCCAGGGGTGGGGCAAATCGCAGCGGATCGACTGCTGCTGGAGCGTCTCATTCCTGACGCCAGCGCGGGGCTTCGCGACCTCGGGGTCGCCGAAGAGGGCTTTCTCGACATCATCGAGGCGCGGGTGCGAACGCGCCAAACGGGCGCAGCCTGGCAGAGAAAAGCTCTTGAGGCGCGCGGCGGCGATCTTTATGGCCTGATGGCGGCCTATTGCGAGCGCCAGCGGAGCGGCGCGCCCGTCCATCAGTGGGAAATATGAGAGGTAATGTGACTGACGCGCCCTGCGCCCTGCTCGACCGGCTGCCTGACGGATTTCTCGACTGTCCCGCCAATCGCCTGAAGGACATCCTGCCTCGACCGACGCTGTTCGACCTCCCAGGCCGCAATCCGCAACCGCTGTTCGTGTCGACCCTGCTGCATGGAAACGAAACCAGCGGCCTAGCGGCCGTGCAAAAGGCGCTGCGCCGGCATGCCGAGCGCGGGCTGAGCAGATCGGTCATTCTGTTCATCGGCAATGTCGAAGCCGCCGCGGAGAATGTGCGGACGCTGCCCGGTCAGCGCGACTTCAACCGGGTATGGCCGGGCACGGCGTTTCCGGACGATCCGCTCGCGCATATGATGCGATGGATTTACGATTATGTCGCAAAGCGCGACGCTTTCGCCGCAGTCGACATCCACAACAACACCGGCTTCAATCCCCATTACAGCTGCATCAGCAAGCTCGACGCGAAATATGTCGCGCTGGCGCAGCTCTATTCTCGCATCGTGGTGTTGTTTCAGCGCCCGCGTGGCACTTGCGCCGCGGCTTTCGCTGAGCTCTGCCCCGCGATCACGGTCGAATGCGGCAAGTCTGGACTGGAAGCGGGCGCCGAACATGCCATCGAATTGCTGGACGCCTGCCTCTCGATTGCGGAGCTTCCCGGCCACCCGCCGGCGTCGCACGATGTGGAGTTGCTGCGCACGCACGCCATCGTGAAGCCGCCGGCCGGCGCGAGTTTCTCATTCGACGGAACGCCGGCGGATTTTCTCTTCCGTCCGGACATCGATCATCTCAACTTCAGCGAACTGAATGCGGGCGCCTCGTTCGGCGCGCTCGGCGACGGCGATGCGCGGCTCGAAGTCTTGCCGGGCGACGGTTCTGATACGCAGCCGCTCGACTACTTCGATTACGCCGACGGCGAAATCAGACTCGCGCGTTCAGCGATCCCCGCGATGCTGACGATCGACCGCCGGGCGGTCGAGCATGACTGCCTGTGCTATTTGATGCATCGCATCGGCATCGACGGCGTCTGCAAATAACGCCGAAGCGAAAGCGCGATTTAAGGCTTCTCGGGCTGAATGTCCTCGATGACGTAAAGGCCCTTTGCGTCGCGACTGATCGTGAATTTGATCTTCATGCCCTTCGACAGGCTTGAGAGATCGACGTTCGGCGCGACGCGAAACGCCATCGTCATCGGCGACATTTCCAAGGGTCCCGAGACCGGACCATGCGTGAGCATGATCCGTCGCTCGTCAGCGTCGACGGCCCTGATGACGCCGTCGCCGTGACCGGTCGTCTTGCCCGCCTCCGCGGCCTGGGCGATGACGAAGGCTGGCGCCTTGGGGCCCGCCGAGTTGGCCGAGTCGTTGGCGTAGGCGCCGCCGATACCAAAGGAAACGGCGACGCCGGCCGCGACGAGCCAAAATGTAAAGCGCATGGTCTTCATCGCAGCTCCCATCCCTGTTGGCGTCAGTTAGACCTTACGGCATTCGTCGGCGCATTCCTGGCACGCCTTGCCGCAGGCCACGCATTCAGCGATCTTCGGAAACTTGTCGCACTGCTTCTTGCAGTCCTCGCAAATCGTGGCGACCACTTTCGCCAGCGCCGGAACATGCGAAGAGTTGATCGCGGCCAGCGTTGCGAGCGCGTTGCATGCGGCGACAAGCTGCATTGAGGCGTCCGCGCATTCCGCCATGCTCGTGTCCTTCATCGCGAACATGCCGAGACAATGCCGAAGGCAGTCATTGCCGGTGGACACGCAGTCGATCGTGGCCTTCTCGAGCGGCTTGTAGAGAGCGGGATGCATATCCTCCATTTTGGCGCCGCCGGCGGTCTCGGCGAATGCTTGAGTAGCGAACGCTTGAGTGGCGGTTGCAACCGCGGCGGCGGATCCGACGGCAATAAATTCACGACGTTGCATGGTTTCTCTCCAAGTGGCTTCACTTCAGGCTTCACTGACGCTGACGCGTAACGCCGATGGCGCTATTGAGCGCCACCGGAATGGCTGCGCTCATGCCGCTTCGGAGCCGCGGCGAAAGATCACGCTAAGATTGTTGGCGGGCATTTCCACGACCCGAGGGTCCCCGAATCCTTGCCCGCGTGCGAGTTCTGCGACCTCCTCAAGATCACGGATGCCCCAGTTGGCGTTGCGCGCGCGAAGGCTCGCGTCGAATTCCGCGTTGCTTGGCGCGGTGTGGGCGCCGCCCCGTCTGTATGGTCCGTATAGATAGAGCGGCGCGTTTGCAGGCAAGGTCCGGCGCGCGCCCTCGAACAGGGTTTCCGTCGCGCGCCACGGCGAAATGTGAATCATATTGATGCAGATCATGGCGTCAGCGGCGCCGATCGGCCAGGGAAATTTTTGAACGTCGAGCGTCAGCGGCGCGCGGACATTGGCGGCTCCGCTGGCCGCGATCCAGGCCGCGATGCTATCGCGCGCTTCGGCGCTCGGGTCCGACGGATAGAAGGTCAGGTCGGGGAATTCCGCCGCAAAAAATGTGACGTGTTCGCCGGCGCCGCTTGCGATTTCGAGCGCCAGCCCCGTCGTGGGCAGGATTTCGCGCAGAACGTCCAGAATCGGTCCTCGATTGCGCGCGGTCGATGACGCGAAGATGCGCTTGTCGTTCATTTGGCTCTCATGCTTGCGCGACCGACGCCGATCGCCAAAGCTCTACCGCTGTTCGATCGCAGGCTCGTGACGTGGCGAGATATGAAGCGCGCCATGACTGCCAGCCGATCGCCCGATGAGGGTCATTCAAGAAAGGCGCCGAGCACGTTGGCGAGAAATGCCGAGAGGAGAAAGGCCAAGGCGGGTCTAAGATATTGTCCGGATGCTGTACGGATGTTATGGATAAATAGCTATTGCAGGGGATGCAGCGTCGGCAATGAAAAATCAGGACAAGCGGCGGGAGACCAAAACGCGAGCGTCCCCTATGCCTCTAAAAGGACGAAACTCGCGCGGCGCGATCAAATCGGGGCAGCCGCGGACGCTCGATGCGAAGGCTCAGAAAACTGAGCGAATTGAGATTCGCACGACGCCGAGCATGAAGGCGCTGCTGCAGCGCGCCGCCGGCGTCTCGCACAGAAATGTTACGGACTTTCTGCTCGAAGCCGGCATTAACGCAGCCGAAGAGACGCTGATCGATCGTCGTCTATTTCGGCTCGACGACGCCCGGTGGCGTGCCTTTCTCGACAGTCTTGACGCTCCAGTGACCGTCAAGCCGCGTCTTGCCGAACTTCTCGCCAAGAAGAGTGTGCTTGAGTGACGGCGGATGACGAAACTTTCTCGGCAATCCAAAAACTCAACTCCCAGCATGAAATTGACTCTTTCGAATGCGGCCAGGAATCTCTCGATCGTTTTCTAAAGCGCTACGCGCTCGTCAACCAAAAGGCCGGTAGCGCTCAAACCTATGTGGTTTGTCTCGGCGAGCGGCGGGTCGTCGGCTATTACAGCCTCTCCGTAGGCGCGGTCGAACACGCGGCGGCGCCAAGCCGCGTCGGCAAAGGACTCGCACGCCATCCAGTCCCAGTCATGCTTCTTGCCCGGCTGGCGATCGACAGGAGCCACCAGCGGCGCGGCCTTGGCAAGGCGCTGCTCAAGAATGCGCTGCTCCGCACCGGCCAGGCGGCGGACATTGCCGGCATTCGAGCGCTTCTCGTCCATGCCCAAGACGATCAGGCGCGCGCCTGGTATGAGGCGTTCGACTTCGAGCGGAGCCCGACCGATCCGCATCATCTCTTCCTCCTGATGAAAGACTTGCGCGCGCTACTCGGCGGCTAGATCATGCTGCGTTTAGGTGGAATCGCCTAAACGCAGATGACGTGATCGATTCTAAAAGTTTGGAGCGCGGTTTGCGCGAAAAACCGGCATCCACTTTTTCGCGGCGCTCTCTATGCGGTGCGCGTCCTGGTTGAATCGTCGGGAGCCTTAGCATCGAGCGGATCGGGTTCGAACCTTACTTCGAGGACAGCTCGAATTTGGCGACCACGGGCGCGTGAAGCGACGCGTCGATCGGATCGGGCGCATAGACTTCGTCCTGAAGCCCTTCATTCAGGATCGAGGTTTCGCGCCATGCGGCGGCGAGCGCAGGCGATGCGAAGAGATGGTCGATCAGCGTCGGCCGGCCCGCATGGATGACGGTGAAGCGCCGCGACGGCTCGACCCGTTCTTCCAGCGGGATGAGAACGCGCGCGCCCGCCGCGCCTTCATCCCGCCCGCCGCGAAGGAGCCTCGTCGGGGCGTCATGCTCGTCGGCGTTAAAGTCGCCCGCAACCGCGATGAGCGCGTCCGGCTCAGCGTCGAACAGCGTCTCGACGAACAGCCGGGCTTCCAGCGCCTGGCCCTCGCGTTTGAGCGCCGCCACGAACTGGCCTTCGATCTGCGCCCGGCTTGACCCCAGTCCGCGCGCCGTCGCGACAGGAATGGCGCGGGGCGCGCGTAGATGCAGATTGACGACGTGGAGCGCGAGTCCATTGGGAAGTTCGACCGAAGCGTAGAGCAGGGGCCTGTCCCAGACGATCGGCGCCGGCTCGGCTTCGGAGCCGTCCGCCTCGCGCGGCGGCCGCCAGTCCCACCGCGCGACAATGTCGTGATGGATTTGTCTTTGCGCGCGCATCGGCCAACGGGAAAGAATCGCGAGATTATGCACGTCGGCGGGGGCGTCGGCGCCGGGCCTCACCGTCGTCGCCCGATGAAAGGCCGCGTATCGCGTGGTCGCGAGCAGCTGGTCGAGCGCGATATATTGCCGTGCGCCGTGCTTATGCAGGCGCTGCGCATGGATTTCCTGCAGGCACAGGATGTCGGCGTCCAGCGCCTCCAGCAGCGGGCGCAGCGCGCCGGTTCGCCGCGCGAAAGCGTCCGGCCTAGTCGCCGACCAGTCGAGATTTTCAAGATTGAACGTCGCGAGCCGGAACGCCTGCATTGGCGATCATCGCCCGAACTGTCTGCATGCGCCAGCAGATTGCGCCTCGACGGCATCGAAGTTTACCGGCAATATCGTCGCAATTTCCAATCCGGGAGCGCGACGTGTCCCTTTTCGACGGGATCCCTTTTTTTGCAGGCCTCGACCTCGCCCGCGGCGAACAGCTTGCGCGACAATGCGTGCGCAGGCGTTACGCCGAGCATGAACTGGTCCTCGACTTCGACGATCCTTCGACCGACGTCTATTTCATCGTCAGCGGCGACGTTCGGGTGCTCATTCGGACCGCCGCCGGCAAGGAAATGATTTTTGGCGACTTCGGACCGGGCAAATTCTTCGGCGAGATGGCGGCGATCGACGGGGCGAAGCGCTCCGCCAACGTCACAGCGCTTACGAACGCCGAACTTTTGCTGGTGCCGCCGGCGGTCTTCAAGGAGATCGTGTTCGGCGAGCCGGAGATATGCGAGCGGCTGTTGCGTCTGCTGACCTTGCGGGTGCGCGAGCTGAATACGCGGCTCTTCGAGCGCTCGGTGCTCGACCTCAAGCATCGGCTTTATTCGGAATTGTTGCGCATGTCGGCGCCGCGCAAAGGCGCGTCGGAGCAGGCGATCGTCTCGCCGCCGCCCTTTCAGCACGATCTCGCCGCGCGAATCGGCTGCCGGCGAGAGCAGGTCAGCCGCGAACTCTCGGCGATGATCGACGAAGGCCTTGCGGAAAAAATCCGCGGCGGGCTCGTGCTTTTGCGGCCGTCGATCCTGGAAAAGCGCGTTCAAGAGGCGCTCAACGACGTCGAATGAAGCGTGTGCGCTCTCGCACAAACAGATGACGAACGGCGAGCTACCGTCGCTATGCTGCCGGTTAGAGGCGAAGGACCCACGGCAGAGCAAGCGATTGGGAGAGGCCAAATGAATCCCGAACTGATGCCGATCGGGCGTTGCGCGGAAATGGCTGGTCTACGCAGCCATGAACTTGTCTTGGGCGTGAGCCCGAGCGACAAGCACCAGCACATGCTGGCGCTCTACCGCCGCGCCGTCTCGCTCGATGCGGCGAGGGGGTTAGTCGTCGCTGAGATTCGCAGCGCCGTAAAAATCGGCGCGGCGCGGCGCGCCGCCGACTTGCTGATTGTGCTGCGCTGGCTACTCGCCCCGGGAGCGTCTCTCGACGATTCCCGGACGGCGGCTCGCCCGCGTCGGCGAATCCCTTCGGCCCGCTGGCGCCGAGCGACTGATCCGTCCGCCCTCGCGCAGGAATCATCGAAGAGAGGCGGCGAAATCGTCCTCTTCTCCGATAGCGGGCGACAGCGCCGCTAGCCGAGCGGTCGCCGTCTGTGATTTTAGCGCAACACCGGAGAATTTGTTTCGTCCGCCGCTTGGGCGCAAAGGACGCTGGATAAAGTGGTAAGTATTTGCTGCATCGAGGAATCTGCAGCTCGGGCGTCGCGCCGTCCCCGCTTTGGAACGAAGGCGCGAGCCGCGCGAAAGCTTGCCGCTCCAGGCGACATGAGTCAGCTTCCCGTTGAGTTGACGGTCAGGCTGCGGGAGCCGCTCATCCAAACTTTCAGGGGCTTGCCTTTGATGTTCGCATCTAGAGTGGCGACGAAGCTCGTTGGCGTCTTGCTTGCCTTCGCACTTTTCGGTCCGGCGATCGCGCAGGAAGACCAGCGCGCCGAACAGGCGCGCCTCGCGGCTCATATTCAGGTTAATCCGACTGACTATGAGGCGACCTATCGTTATGTGCTGCTTTCGACCGAGCTGCGCGACTATGAGGCGGCGATCAGCGCGCTCGAACGCATCCTGATGTTCAACCCCAATCTATCCCGCGCCAGGAAGGAGCTCGGCTTCCTTTATGCGCGGCTTGGGTCCTATGAGCTTTCAGCCCAGCATTTGCGCAAGGCGCTCGCCGAAGGCGGCCTCGATGCGGTCCAGGTCGCGCAGATCGAAGCGCAACTGCCCGATATTGAAAAGCGCACCCAGGCCAACCGGCTCTATCTGAGAATTCACACCGGTCTGCGGGCGCAATCGAACGCCAATTTCTTTCCGACCAACAGTCTGTTCCAGGTCGGCGGCGTCGGCGTGGCGTCGGCCGCCGCGCGCAAGTCCGACGTCAACAGCTTCCAGTTGGTGCAGGCCGCGCATGATCTCGATTTTCAGAATGCGCGTGGGGACCAGCTCGAGACGCGGGTCACTGGCTACGCCACCGAGCAGTTTCGCCTGCCGCAATACAGCGTCGCGCTGTTCGCCGGCTCGATCGGGCCGCGCATCCACATCGCGCCTGATCTTTATCCGGGCCTGTCGATCAAGCCCTACCTGACCGGCGCCGTGTCTATGCTCGGCGGGAACAATTATCTGAACGCCGGCGGCGGGGGCGTGAGTTTTGGGGCCCAACTCAACCCGGATATTTGGTTCGAGCCGGGCGCCGAATGGCGGACGATCAGCGTCAAACCCCTGCCGGGCTCCTTCAACTTTCTGGGCGCGTCGCCCTACCAGACTGTGTCGACTTTAGCGACGGGCGACGTCGTGACCGGCTATTTGAGCGGATCATACAGGCTGACCAATGATCTCCGTTTCGAGAGTCGCGTCGCCTATTCCCGCGCTTGGGCAGGCAATCCGCAACAATCTTCAAATCAGGTCGACGTTCAAGCGATGTTGCGGTACGAATTCGATCCGCCGTTCGAGATCATCCCTCGCCGATGGAGCGTCGCGCCATATGGCCGCTTCACGCATCTTGCCTTCGACGCCGCCAATCTGCTGATCAATCCGTTCACTGCGCGTCGCGACAATGTCTGGATCGGCGGCTTGCTGGTCGACTTGCCGGTCTCCGCCACTTTCGGTTTCGCCGGCAACGCCGAATTCGCGCGCAACGATTCGAATATCCAGAATTTCAAGACTGAAAACCTGTCCGTCAGCTTCGGGCCGACGGCGAAATTCTGACGGAGACGACAGATGAAAAAGCTCTCCGTGACCGCAGCAACCGTCCTGGCGCTGGTCGCCGGCCCTGCCCTCGCTGAAAAGGTCGGCAATGTGGGCGCCGTCAATCAAAGCGCGCATGGCACGCCGCCAGGCGCCGCGAAACGTTCGCTTTCGGTCGGTCTGGGCGTGCAGCGGCGCGAACGCGTCGAGACGAGTCCAGAAGGCAGCGCCCAGATTATCTTTAACGATTCGTCGACGATGACCGTCGGCCGCAACAGCGCGGTCACGGTCGACGACTTCGTCTATTCCGGCGGGCGCGGCCAGCAGGGCGTGACGATGGCGAAAGGCGTGATGCGCTTCGTCGGCGGCGGCGTCAGCCACGAGGGCGGAACGAGGTTGCGGACCCCGACAGCGTCGATCGGCGTGCGCGGCGGGACGGCGCTGATACAAATCGGCGGCGCGTGCGGCACGCTCATCGTGCATCAATATGGCTCGATCGATGTAGGCGGTCAGACGCTGACCCGCGCCGGCTATGGCGTTTGCGCGCCGCGCGGCGGGCCGGTGTCGGAGCCTTTCCTCGTTCCGCCGGAGAAGATCGCGGAAATCATCGCCGCGTTGGAGAGCGGCAAAAGGCAGCGCGGCGGCGCCACGCGCCAGCCGACGAGCGAAGAAGCGCATCTCGCGCTGGGCAATGATCGTCCGGCGAACGTTGTAAGCCCGCCGGGGCTCGACGCGCTGGGCCCGATATGGTTCGGCAATGCGCTGGTGCAGAGCCGCGCCAATGTGGACAATCAGCCTGCGCCGCACCTGACGCCGGCGCCCCAAGATCGCGGCCATCAAGGTCAAGGCGGCGGGGGCGGCGGCGAGGGCGGCGGCCAGGGCGGCGGCGAGGGCGGTTATGGCGGCGGCGAGGGCGGCCAAGGCGGCCAAGGCGGCTATGGCGGCGGCGGACAATATGGCGGCGGCTATGAGGGCGGTTACGGCGGGCAGGGCGGCTATGGCGGCCATCCATGTGGAGGCAACTGCGGCATTGGCTTAGGCGGCGGCGGCGGAAACGGCACCGAAAATGAGGGTCAGGGACGCGGTCCCTTCGATTAACCTGCTGCGTCCCATGGAGTTGGCGGCTAAATCACGCTGCGATTGGGCGGAATCGCCCAAAGGCGGATAACGTGATTGATCTCAAAAGTTTGGAGAGCTCTTTACGCAATATGCCGGGATCGGCTTTTTCGCAGGGCGCTCCATTTTTACGACTTGGCCAGCTTCCCCGAGCGCTGTCGCGACCGCGTGATCGCGACGCGAGGCGCAGATGCTGAGGCGGCCTCGCGCTTATCTTCTCGCGCTTATCGCCGCTGCGGCTCTCATTCTCCCTTGGGGCGTCGCTCAGCCTCGGGCGCTCGACGATCTGCGCAACTTCGTCTTCGACACCTTCCAGCGTCTCGCGCCGCGCGCCTATGATCCGGAGGCGCCGACGCGTGTCGTCGGCATCGACGAGAAGAGTTTGAAGGCGCACGGGCAATGGCCTTGGCCGAGGGCGCGGCTGGCCGAGCTTGTCGACCGGCTGCGCGAACTCGGCGCGGCGTCGATCGCCTTCGACTTCATCTTCGCGGAGGCTGACCGCGCCGGAGCGACTCAGCTTCTTGACGCGATCCCCGACGCCCGCGCCCGCGCCGAGGTAGGCAAGCTCGTCGCCAGGATGCCGAGCGGCGACCAGATTTTTGCCGAGGCGCTGACCCAGGCGCCGGCGACCCTCGGCGTCACTCTTACCGATGCGGTCGTCGCGCCGCTGCCGGCGAAATCGGGGCTCGTGACCGCCGGCGACGATCCTGCGCCCTTCCTTGTCTCCTTCGCCGGCGCGGTCGGCCCGGAACGGCGGCTCGCGGAAGCGGCCAAGGGACTCGGCGCGACAAATTGGCTGCCGGATCACGACCAGATCGTTCGCCGGGTGCCGCTCGTCACGCGCGCCGGCGACATCCTCATGCCGTCCCTGGCGCTTGAAGCCTTGCGCGTCGCGCAGGGCGAGTCTGCGATCGTGATCCGCTCTTCAAACGCCAGTGGACAAACGGCCTTCGGCAAGCAGACCGGCGTGAACGCGATCAAGGTCGGCGCCTTCGAAATCGATACCGGGCCCAACGCAGAGGTTCGGCCGCGCTATTCGCATCGCGCCGAGGCGCGAGATATTTCCGCGAAGGACATTCTCGATGGTGGCGTGGGGCGTGAAGAAATCGAGGGGCGCATCATTTTCGTGGGCGCGCTGGCGACCGGTCTCGGCGATGTCCGCGCCACGCCATTGGAGCCGGTGGCGCCCGGCGTGGACGTGCATGCGCAGATCGTCGAATCGATCGCTTCCGGCGCGCTGCTGGCGCGGCCGGACTGGGCGCCGGGACTGGAGTTTGTCGTCGCCGCCTTCGCATTCCTGCTGGTCATGGGCCTGCTTTACGTCGCGCCGCCGTTGGTCTCGGCGGCGGCCGCGCCGCTCCTCGTCGTCGGGCTGTTTGCAGGCGCGTTTTATCTTTTCGACCGCCACGGCCTGCTGCTCGATCCGGCCTATCCAAGTCTCGCGATCATCGGAGGCTATGTCTTCGGCGCCGTCACGCTCTGGCGCGCCGAAACATCGGCCCGCCGCCATGTGCGTCAGGCTTTCGGCAAATTCGTCGCCCCCGCCGTCGTGGATCGTCTCGCGGAACATCCGGATCGGCTGGTGCTTGGCGGCGAGACGCGCGAATTGACCGTGCTGTTTTCGGACTTGCGCAATTTTTCCGGCATTTCGGAGGGGATGAGCGCGCGCGAACTCACGCAGTTCATGAATGATTATCTGACGCCGATGACCGACGCCATCCTCGAAGAGGAAGGGACGGTCGACAAATATATGGGCGACGCTGTGCTCGCCTTCTGGAACGCGCCGCTCGACATCGACGACCATCCCCGCAAGGCGGTGCGGGCCGCGCTGATGATGCGCGAGGCTCTCATCGGGCTCAACAGACGGCGAGCCGAGGCCGCTGCGGCGTCCGACCATGACGCTCGGCCGGCGGCGATGGGGCTTGGCCTCCATCTCGGCCCGTGTAGCGTCGGCAATATGGGATCGATCCGGCGCTTCGACTATTCGATCCTCGGCGACACGGTGAACCTCGCGTCAAGGCTCGAAGGCGCAAGCAAGGCCTTTCAGACCGACATTGTGGCGTCAGCCGCAGTGCGCGACGCCGCGCCCGACTTCGCCTGGATTGATCTCGGTCAAGTCCGGGTGGTCGGGAAAAGCGAGGCGACTCAAGTTTTTGCGATTGCCGGCGATGTCGGCGTGGCGAATTCCGACTCGTATGTGCGCTGGCGCAAAGCGCATGATCTGATGCGCGAGGAGTATGAATCGGGCGGATTCGACGCCGCCGCCGAGCGCGCTTCGGCATTGGCGCAATCGGTTCCGGAGCCCTGGCCTGCGCTCTATGTCGCCTTGGAGGAGCGATATCGGATACTGGCGCGGGAGGGGTTGCAGGTTAACTGGTCTTCGGTATGGAATCTTTCGAGCAAGTGACGTTTTCGTCCAAGCGCGACTGCTTTCCGCCGTGTCATCGCATGCATTACGTCTTCATCTCAGGACCGCTACTCGCGCATGATCTCAACTCTGGTACAGACTTATTGGGACTTGGTCGCATCGCGTCACGACCCTAACGCCTTCGCGGCGCTCGACGCCGCCTATCGCGAACCGCAACGCGCCTACCATGATTGGGGCCATGTCGACGATTTGCTCGAAAAGCTCGACGACCTCAAATCATTGGCTGCGCGGCCCGATCTGATCGCGGCGGCGATCTTCTGGCACGATTCCGTTTACGTCACGCGCGACAGCGACGACCTGCTTCGTCCCGACGCGGAAAATGTTCGCGCCAGCGCTGAGCTGTTCGAGCGCTATTCCAAATTCGATCATATGGAATCCGCCGCCATTCACGATCTGATCATGGCGACGGCCAATCACCTCAATGCGCGCGCGACGACCGAGTATTATCCAGGCTTCGCCAGCGACCTCGATTTGTTTCTCGATCTCGATCTCTCTTCGCTCGGCGCGCCGTGGCCGACATTCGCACGAAATCTCGAGCAGATTCGGTTCGAATATGGCTGGGTGTCCGAGCCGCTGTTTTGCCTCGGCCGACTGCAGATGATCGACACATTCGCCGCGCGCGGAGACCGCCTCTACAGGCGCGACGAGACGCGCAAGCTCTGGAATCGGCGCGCGCATGAAAATCTCGCGCGTGCGCAAGTCGAATTGCGCCGGCAGGTGGCGCGGCTCGCCTCGTCGGCGTAGCCGTGGGGCGACGCGCGAATTGAAGCTCGAACGCCCGTGACCGCCTACAGCGCCCTGCGGCAGACGAAGCGGACGACCTGCCCGCGCGCGCCTTCGCCGGTATCGACCGCGACGCCGTAACAGCCCTGCGTCGGGTCTGACTGCGCGACAGTCGCTGACTCGCGCCAGTCGATTGGTAGGATGAAGGGCTTGACCGGCGAGTGGTCGGCGACGACGCGCACGGGCTGGGGTTCTGGCGTTTTGACGATCAGCGCCTTGGCGGCGGCGAAGCCGACATTGGCGGCGAGAATCGCGAAGGTGATTTTCATCGCCAGAGCGACGCGCACCGGTCGCGACGCGAAACCAGATTTGGCGATGCCGTTCATCCTGCGGTTCATTCGATTTCCCCCGTCGGTCGAGCCGATCTGGCGCTTTGGCCTTGCCGCTCCATCAGCGAATGATCGGACCCTAGAGCGCCCGCGCGGGGGTCGCGGTGCGCTGGCGCACAGGACGCCAAATGCGAGAACTCCCGGCCTTTTAAGAGCCGGGAGCCCAATCTCGCTAAACGTCGAAGCCGCCGTCGCCGCCGCTATCGAAGCCGCCGTCGAACCCGCCGCCATCGTCGTAGCCGGGGTCGTAATCGGCCTCCTGCGCGCCCGAGCGGTCGTCATAGGCGGAGTCGTAGCCGCCGGGGTCGTAGCCGGCGTCGGTAGCGCCCGACTGGTCGCCATAATAATTGTTGACGATCGTGTCGCCGCCGGTCGGCGTGAATCCCGAGCCGATGCCAAGATTCGCCATGCCGCCATAACCGGCGCCATGGCTGAACAGGCTGCGAATGCCGTCGGCGAGCAGCACGCCGCCAGCGACGCCCGCGGCGGTCCCAAGAGCGCCCCTCAGGAAGCCGCCGCCGTCAGAGACGGGCGGCTGCTGCTGTCCCCAGCCTTGCGGCGCGTAACCGCCAGCCGCGGGATTCATGCCCGGCTGCGGGCTCCAGGGACCAGAGGGGCGGGCCTGCTGCTGCATCGGGCGCTGCGGCGCGGGACGGGGTCCCCCGAACAGGCCGCCGAGGAAACCGCCCGAAGGCTTCGACTCAAGTTCCTGCACGCGCGCTTCGAGTTCTTCGATGCGCGCATTCGCGCCCTGCAGCGCCTGGTCTTGCACGATAACGGTCTGCGCCAAAAGATAGGGCGCGGCAGGCTGTGCCTTGATCTGTTCGTTGATGAAGGTATCCGCCTCCTGGTCGCGCGGGGTCGAGGCGGCGCTCTTCGTGCGCTCGAACAGACCAGCGATAAGTTGGCGTTCTTCCGGTGACATAGGTTTCTCCATCGTCGCCGCCCGTTAAGGCGCGGCGCCCAACATATGGTCCCGCTACAAAACGCCGCCAAGGTCCCTAGCGCAAGCGCCGCCGATTAAACTTTCGACATCTCCCGGCAAGGATGAGGGCGCGCTAAGTCGCCCTTCGCCTTCAGTCGCAGGTCGCGGATGCGCCGGCGGTCGGCCGGCGCGCCAGTATCGGCGGCGAGGGGCGCGAAGCATCAAGGGCTTCAGCTTCGTGGTGCGCTAAGACGCAAACCGCGCGGCGGTTTCAGGACTGCCGACCGGGGCGGAACTTGACCAGAATCGCGCGCCGGCGCTGAACATTTGTTGCGCGTCGGTGAACAGGCGGCGCGTGTCCTCGGTCGTCAATTCGATATGTTTGCTGGTCCAATCCTGCAACGCGGTCGCGGTATCGGTGAGGGAACGCGACGCCGTCAGCTTTGAGGCAAGCTCAGCAGTCAGGTTCGCCTCCTGCTGCATGCGCTCCACCCAGACGCGATTGGCGTCCCTCAGACAATCCCAGATCTCGTCCCGCGCCTCAGTAAAATCCTCAAGCCGCTTCCGGCCGTTCGCACCTGCGGCCGCTACGCCGGCCTGCAGGGTTTCGTTGCGCCGCTCTTCCTGTTGGGTCATGCGCGTCTCTCCGACTTAGCTTGAAACGCCAGCGCCCCCGGGGCGACTATATATGATGATCATAAGGAATGTCTGTGACGATTGTCCCCTGAAGCGCGCAGCAGGAGCATATCGATCGGACGGCGGCCGCTGGCTCGACAAGCGGCGGGCTTTCGGCTATGGAGCGGGCCTCAACTAGAACAGCGTCCCGAAACGCTCGTCAGCCACAAGGCCAAGACGAAACGGCAGGAGTTTTTGTGATGAACATCATCGAGCAGCTCGAGGCGGAACACGCCGCCAAGCTCATCGAAGGCAAGAAAATCCCGGAATTTCGGCCCGGCGATACGGTTGTCGTCAACGTCAAGGTGAAGGAAGGCGAACGCAGCCGCGTTCAGGCCTATGAAGGGGTGGTCATCGCCCGTCAGGGCTCTGGGCTCAATGAGAGCTTCACCGTCCGCAAGATTTCCTATGGCGAGGGCGTCGAACGCGTGTTCCCCGTTCACGGACCGCTGATCGACTCGGTCAAGCTCGTGCGCCGCGGCAAGGTGCGCCGCGCCAAGCTCTATTATCTGCGCGACCGCCGGGGCAAATCCGCCCGTATCGCCGAGCGCGTCGACACGAAGCCGAAGGCGGCCTCGAGCGAATAACACCGGTATTGTTGGGAAACGCAGCCGTCCGCAGCCGCGAGGTTTCGGGCGGTTTTTGTTTAGCTCTCCAACGGCGCGTTGAGAATCCAGCGATGGCCGAAGGGATCGCGCAACGAGGCGTAGCGCGTTCCCCAGAAGGAATTGGTCGGCGCCGTCTCGATCTTGCCGCCGAGCTTGGTGGCGCGGGAGCAGACGTCGTCGACCTCTTGCGCCTTGTCATATTCCAGGCTGACGGAGACGGTCGCGTGTTCGCCCGGCATCGGCACGCGGGTCTGTCCGAATTCCGGAAAAACGTCGGCGAGCATCACGGAGCCGCCGTTGATCAGGAGTTCGCAGTGGGCGATGCGCAGCCCGTCGACGGACGGCATCAGGGCGCGCTGCTTGGCGTCGAAGGCGCCGGTATAAAAGGCGATCGCTGCCGCGGCGGGGCTGACGGTCAGATAGGGCGCAACCCTCGGACGTGGCTGTTTCATCAAATTTCCTCCGCCGGGGCGCGCAGCGGATCGCCCCAATCCTTTCTTCGAATCTGTTCGTAGCGCGGCTTGTCGCGCTTGGGAATGAATGTCTCGCGGAATGCTTTATCGGCGCAGAGTTTTAAGGAAACTCCGATCTTGTTGGCGCGCCGCGGGCCGATAATCCGCGCCGAAGGGGGAGCATCCGGCCCGAACCGTCCGACGGCAAGGTAGGCGAATTTTTCGTCCTCGAAAGGCGCGTCGGCGCCCTTGACCAGCCGGTGCGCGCGCCGCCGGGGCAGCCGGACCGAGAAATGGCACCAGTCGGGCGCCATCAAGGGGCAGGGCGCCTGATGCGGACAGGGCGCGATGATATTTGCGCCGAGCGCCAGAAGCCGGCTCCGAACGCCCATCAGCCGGGCATGGTCGCGCGGCGTTCCCGGCTCGACGATGACCAGCGCGCCGCTAGTCTGCGCCCAGAGCCGATCGACGACGGCCGGCAGCTTGGATTCGGCGATCTCGGTGAGAGCGTAGCCGACGACGACGAGGTCGAAGGGAGCGGCTTCGATCGCCTGCGCTTCGGCGAAGTCGGCCTGGATCGCTTCGATCGTCGAGGCCGGGCCGCTTTCCTTCATCAGTTCCGTCGCGAAGCGCAGGAACAGCGCGCTGCGGTCGAGGAACGCAATCTCGTCGACGCTGGGCCACGCCGTCGCGGCGGCGGCGGCGGCCGCGCCAAGGCCGCAGCCGGCGTCCAGCATGCGCCTCGGCGCGAAAACGGGGCAAGCCTCCTTGAGTCGTCCGAGCGCGGTGACGATCGCGGCGTAAGTCGCCGGCATGCGCGTCGCCGCATAGGCCAAAGCGTCGGCCTCGTCGCGGATCGTCTCAAGCGTCGACTGGCGCGCCCGATAACCCTCCGACAGCCGCCGCGCCCTTTCGCGCAGCATGGTTTGCGCGCGGCCCTCGAGCCGCGCCTCGATCGCCGCCGAAAGCGGCGCAGGCAGCTCCGCAGAGGGGAGGCTCACCAGGACCTCGAAAAAGGGCGCTCTTCCATGGCGCTTGCGTAACGGGTAGAAGACCCTCAATTCAATAGGAATGCGTCTCGCCTCCCCTTAGAGGGGAGTGTTGGGACATGAGGAAGCGACAGTCTATGGCATCGAACGCCGCGCCCCGCACGCTCTATGACAAAATCTGGGACGACCATGTCGTCGACCGCCAGGATGACGGCGCCTGCCTGCTCTATATCGATCGCCATCTCATTCATGAGGTGACGAGCCCGCAGGCCTTCGAGGGCCTGCGCATGGCGGGCCGTTCGGTGCGCGCGCCCGAACGCACGCTCGCCGTCGTCGACCATAATGTGCCCACGACCGATCGCTCGCTGCCGATCGAAGACCCCGAAAGCAAGGCGCAGGTCGAACAGCTCGCGATCAACGCCAAGGAATTCGGCGTCGAATATTTCAACGAGCACGACAAGCGCCAGGGCGTGGTGCATATCATCGGGCCGGAGCAGGGCTTCACGCTGCCCGGCATGACGATCGTTTGCGGCGACAGCCACACGTCGACTCATGGCGCCTTTGGCGCGCTGGCGCATGGCATCGGCACGTCGGAAGTCGAGCATGTGCTGGCGACGCAGACGCTGATCCAGAAGAAAGCCGCCAATATGCTGGTGCAGGTCGACGGCAAGCTCGCCGACGGCGCCACAGCGAAAGACATCATCCTCGCGATCATCGGCGAGATCGGCACGGCGGGCGGCACCGGCCATGTGATCGAATATGCGGGCGAGGCGATCCGCGACCTTTCGATGGAAGGGCGCATGACCGTCTGCAACATGTCGATCGAAGGCGGTGCCCGCGCCGGCCTCGTCGCGCCCGACGAGAAGACGTTCGCTTATCTCAAGGATCGTCCGAAGGGTCCGCAGGGCGAAGCCTTCGGCATGGCGCGCAAATATTGGGAGACGCTCTACTCCGACGAGGGCGCGCATTTCGACAAGATCATCCGCCTCGACGCGAGCAGACTGCCGCCGATCGTGACCTGGGGCACGTCGCCTGAAGACGTGGCGACGGTCGACGGTTTCGTGCCGAAACCGGAGAGCGCCAAGACGCCGCAAAAGCGCGCGGCGATCGAACGCGCGCTCGAATATATGGGCCTTAAGGGCGGCGAACGGATGACCGACATCGAGATCGATCGCGTCTTCATTGGCTCCTGCACCAATGGCCGCATTGAAGATCTGCGCGCCGCGGCGAAGATGGTGGAAGGCAAGCAGGTCGCCGAGCGCGTCAATGCGATGGTGGTGCCGGGCTCTGGTCTGGTGAAGGCGCAGGCCGAAGCCGAAGGCCTCGACAAGATTTTCACCGCCGCCGGCTTCGAATGGCGGGAGCCCGGCTGCTCAATGTGCCTGGCGATGAACCCCGATCGTCTGGCGCCGGGCGAGCGCTGCGCCTCGACTTCGAACCGCAATTTCGAAGGCCGTCAGGGTTTCAAGGGCCGCACGCATCTCGTGTCGCCCGCGATGGCGGCGGCGGCGGCGATCGCCGGCCGCTTCGTCGACGTGCGCAACTGGCGTTAAGCTGGCGGCGCTAACGCAGAAGCGATCAGTCCTCGTCCGTACGTGGCCCTTCTTCGTTCCAATCAGGGCCGCGGCGCCATTCGTCATCGCTCCACGGACGCGTGTCGCGCCAGGTGGGACCGGCGCGGCCCCACCAGTCGCCCTGATCATTGCGATTGACTTTCTGGTCCTGCTCGCGATTGTCCGCTTGTTGGATGAGACCGTCAGAGCTAGGCGTCAGGCGCGCGGCGGTGGGCGCCGAAATTGCGGAGTTCACGAATCCGGCGACGCCAAGCGCGAGCGCGGCGATCAACAATCTGGTCATGAGTATCTCCTCTCCTAATCATCATTGTCTGAACATTGCATCCCGCCGATTGTTCCTGCGCCGCGCGGTTTCGCGCGCTTGGTGATGTGACGATGACTCGACAGGAATGGAGCCGCTTAAGACCGCCGACGCTCGCCGATATCGAAGCGCTCGCCGATGCGGCCTATGCCGCTTTGCCACAGCGGTTCACTCGGCTCTGCCAAGGACTCGTCATTCGCGTCGAGGACTTTCCCGACGAGGAAACGCTCGACGACATGCAATGCGAGACCGAGTTCGAACTCTTGGGTCTTTTTCGCGGTCGCGGCCTGACGCAAGGCGCGCATCTTTCCGAGACTGGCGAACAGCCGAACATGGTCTGGCTCTATCGGCGGCCGATACTCGACTATTGGGCGGAGAGCGAAGACACGCTCGAAGCGATCGTCACCCATGTGCTCGTGCATGAGATCGGCCATCATTTCGGATTGACCGACGACGATATGGAAGAGATCGAACGGCGCGCCGGATAGGATCAGGGCGCGGGCTCGGCGAGCAGCGCGCCGATGATGGCGCCGAGCGCCATGTCGTCCTCTTGTCCGAAGCCGTGATGTCGAACGCGGCCGTCGCGGCCGATGAGGATCGCGGTTGGCGTTCCGCGCATCTCATAGCGCGCCATGGTGAGGGGAATCGGCCCGTCTTCCGCCGCCTGATCGACGCCGATCGGAAAGGTCAGCCGATATTCATGAATGAAGGCTTCGAGCGACACCGGCGTCATCGCAGCATGATGTTCGAACACCGTGTGCAGGCCGATGACGGCAAGATCGGAATTGCGAAAGAGCGCATCAGCGCGCTGCGCCTGCGGCGTGCCATGCGCGACGCAGCCGGGACAGAGCATCTGAAAGGCGTGTAGCATGACGACGCGGCCGCGTAAGCTCGCGAGCGTGATCGGCGCGGGCGTATTGAACCATTGCGATACGGCGAGTTCCGGCGCTTGCAACGCTGCCTCCTGAAATGCGCGCAGTCATTCCCAACACGGAGCGCGATCGGCGCTGGAATGACAGACCCAGCGAAACGATCAACCGAAGTTCAGATCATACCATGACCGTTTGAATTGCTCGGATGTCATTCCCGACGCGCGAAGCGCGATCGGGAATCCAGCGCGAAACCAGCATTGTTGGATCGGCCCTGGATTCCCGATCAGGCCTTCGGCCTGTCGAGAATGACAGGGCAAGATCATATCCGTCGATCATCGTTTCTTCCGGCTTCGCTCTCGCGTTCGAACGCCTCCTTCTCGAACGGAATATTGCGGTAGGCGTCGTCGTGATCGCGCAGGCGGTAGAGGTTTATGAAATAGTCGCGCAGATAGATGAGATAGAAACGCGCGATTCCATGCCGGTCGATCTGCTCCTGGTGAATGAGTTCATGCCGTAAGAGCGTTTGAGAAACTTCCGACTCCGCGCCCTTGAAGAGGATCGTTCGTCCCAACACCATGCCGCGGTAACTCCGCGCGAGGGGCAGCTTGAAAATCCAGTGGCGATAGCGCACGCGCAGGGATTGGCGCGGCGTGTTTTGACGTGATTGCATTCGAGGCCGTCGAGCTTCGGGCGATGGCATGAGCGCGCTCAGTAGCGATCATTCCAATCGCCGCGTCCAGAGCCATAACCGCCGTTCCAGCCGCCATAGGCGCCGCCCCAGCCGCCGCGGCGTCCGGAGTCGTCATAACCGCCCCAGCCCCCGTAACCGCCTCCCCCATAGCCGCCGCCCCTTCCGTAACCGCCCCCGCCGCCGCGGCAGCGGCGCTGCGGTCCCCACGGGGTTTCCACCATCCAGCAGCGCTGATTGCCGCCGCTCGCAAGCTCGATCTGTGCGTGGGACGCCAGCGATCGTTCGATTGGCGCGGCGTAAGCGGGAGCGGCGGTTGCGACGCAGGAAGCGAGCGTGAAGGAGATCAAGATGGCGGGATGGCGCATGTCGGCAGGCTCCGAATTCGGGCTATGGCGCGACGATGCGAAACAGGCCTTGAACCGGGCATGAATGAGGAGCCGGCTTTCGAGCGTCATCGGGCTAGCAAATGCGTGAGCGCTAACGGCGACTGTGCGGGCAGCCGCCCGCAAGGCCCCCGCACCACGGTGGCTTTACTTTCAAAACAAGCCAGTTTCAAAACAAGCTGGGGCTCGACCAAAACGGACTGTCGTATAGGTAGTCCCAAGCGCTGCAAGTACACCACGCAAGACCGCCGTTGGCACGAATGCAGGGGCGAGGCCTGCAGATTGGGCACGCGGCGGCGTAATCTGCACACTCGAAGCATCGCAAATATCTGGCCACAGAGCGCGCCGGGTCTGCAAATGACTGGGCCGGCATGAGGGACGCTGAAATCGTTATCCACAAGAGCGCCCCTGCATAGTTCATCTTTGCTAGGCTGCGCATCTGGTCCTCCTACGGGGAGCCTAAGACCTGGCTGGTAGTCCGCGACGGTGACATTTGCGAATTGCGCTTTCAATCGGCTTGTCTCGTATGCCCATGGCGCGTAGCTGACGCGTGACGCCGGCGCCAAAGACGCTATCCCGATCGCGGATCAGATAGCGGAGAGCCTCATCCCACGGGAAAGCCTCGGTGATCTGACGCGCAATCCGGTCCGCTGTCGGATGTCTGGCGACATTGATCCAGACAAGGATTCTCCGGTCGAGCCGGACGACGACGAAAGCATAGAGCAGGGCGAAACCGATGGCCGGCACAACGAGCAAATCCATTGCGGCGATATGAGGTAAGAGGCCAAATTAGCTCAAACGGCGCCGCCCGCAACCAGCGCCCCCATCGTCCGCGTCACAGCGCGCGTCCCCCGCATTTCACCGTGGCGACAGCAAGCGCTCCGTGAAAGCGCCATGAAAGCATCATGCCCGAAAATCCAATTTCCGCATACAGCACGCTTGCCGCTGGCGAGATGAAGCCCTCGTGCCCTGAAAATGTAGCGTGAGTGTTTAACGATATTGGCTCCCCGAGTAGGACTCGAACCTACGACCTAGCGATTAACAGTCGCGCTATAATCTCTTTTAAAACAGTTAATTAGCGTAACAAAATGTGTCTACACGCCTACGGAAAACCAATGGAACATAACGAGATTGTCTACACGTTTTAGCTGCTTGTCCGGAATCGCTACTCGCGGAGCCGATGCTCGCCGGCGTATCTGCCACGCCCCAGCGCGCCCTGAGCCGTCGCGAAAATGCGGTCTCGCTGATCTCCGGTGCCGTGGGCTCGCTCCCGCTCCCGCTCCCGCTGGCGCTCTACCGCGAGGAAGGGCAGGGCAAGGTCGAAGCAACCGATCATCCCGCGTTTGAGGTCATCGCCGACGCGGCAAACGATTGGACGTCTTCGAGCGACCTTCGAAAGCAACTGGCGATCGACGCCATGCTTCACGGCGACGGCTTCGGCTTGGCGAACCGTCTGCCCAGCGGCGAGGTTTTCGAACTGATTAGAGCCGTGGACGCCCGAGCCAAACAAAGATTGCGAAATCTTCGCCGCCCGCATCGTCCGCGATTGCATCGAAGCGGCGCGCGAAACGTGCGTCGGCGTGCTGGTCGGCTGAACGCCGCAGAGAGCTCCTAGCCGCAATTATTCATGAAGCGAATGTTTGAGGCTGGCGAGCGTGGCATAGAGCGCTGATACGGCGTAGGATTCGGGTGTCTAAGCCAACCTTACGCGCATTCCGCGCCAGCCACGCCCGCCAAT
>NZ_JBFWVN010000026.1:0-42407 GCF_050246715.1 Methylocystis sp. | reverse complement strand
ACAGCGGCGCCGGATCAATTTGCAAGCAAACAGCATCCCGCGCAGCGAAAACCTGCGGAAACGATTACTTCCGCAGGTCTCAAAACTTCGTCACGTCAACGCCTTGCGAGTTCTTCACGGATGACTCGATACAACCGTCATTGACCTGATCCACGCCAACCATTTCTTCGTGATGCCATTCGTCGAAAGAATGCGCGAAAGGCGCTGCATTCCCGTCGTGCTGGACACTCACGACATACAGGCTCGGCAGTACGAGTTACGGAATCGCGCTGGATTTAGCATCCCGCCGCATGTTCGCTATAACAGCATGCTCACGACTGAACTCGACTGGCTCAGGCGCGCCGACGTTTGCATTCATTTGAATTGGGAAGAGCATGCGACGTTCGACCAGCTTCTCCCTCAATCTCGTCACGAGCTGATCTATCCGTCGATAACGCCCGTGGCTCCCCACCCCAATGGGGATCAGGCGATTTTTGTCGCAGCCGACAACGCCGCCAACTACCTCAGCGTCCGATGGTTCCTGAAATATATTGTGCCGCATGTGCCTGAAATGTCGATTTCGATTTTTGGCGACATCGCCGATGGCGTGAAAAGGCGCGACCGGCCGTTGTTTGAAAAACATCGCAATCTTTTCCGTGGCAGGATAGCCGATATAGAGACCGCCTACGCCGACGCGGCGATCATTCTCCTCCCGACAAGAGAAGGGCACGGCCTTTCAATTAAGACTGTGGAAGCCCTGTCCAGCGGACTGCCGATCATCGCGACGTCGAAGGCGTTCAGAGGCATGGAGATCGATCCGTCACAGCTGCGCAACGTCTACATTGCGGATGACGCCAACGAATTCGCCGCGACCATGGTCAGGTGTCGCGCAATGCACGAACGAAGCGACTTGGTGGCGAGCGATACGCGCGCGCTATACGAAGAGAGATACTCGTTGGAACACTTTGCGCGTCGGCTCGGCGACGTCGCATGCAAGTTGATCGCGCGAATGCAAATGACGTGAGCCCATGCCGGCGGCGCTGGTAATGGCGGCGATAGGGTTTTCTGGCGGGCAAAAGTTTGCTGCAAGAAACCGAGAGTGTCTCAGGCGACGGCCCAACGAATGACCGCTTCGGTCATCAGCAGCAGAAGTCCCATCACAGTTGAACGACCCGGATGTCATTCCCGACGCTTCGCGCAAGCGAAGCGATCGGGAATCCAGAGCAAAGCCAGCATGGCTGGAGCTTCTCTGGATTCCCGGTCGGGCCTGCGGCCCGCCGGGAATGACACGCCGGAACGGCTCAACCGAATTCCCGTCGCTGGTCCAGCCCAGCGGCTCGGCGCACGCCTGTAGCAGGGGCAACCGAGAAGGGCAATAAAGATATAAAGATTTCTTTATGTTAATATCCGGCGTGGGCAGGCTTCTCTCTTTGTTTTGCGACGCCGTGCGCCATCATTGCGGGGGCGCCACCACGGGCAGGCTTGCAATGGCCCTGAGACCTGGCCGTCCCCGCCATCGAATTTCCGAGTCCGCCACAGCCATCTCGAGTTTCGGCCAGCGCCTGAACAACGCTTGCAATGCGCACTTGCCTTCGATGCGTGCGAGCTGGTGGCCAAGGCAAAAGTGGATGCCCGCGCCAAAGGCGAGATGCCGATTGGGGCGTCTTTCGAGATCGAGCCGCTCGGGATGCTCGTTCGCGTCCGGGTCCATGTCGGCAGCCGCCAGCATCGCCATTATTTTCTCGCCCTTCTTCACCCGAACTCCCCCAAGATCTACGTCTTTTCGCACAAAGCGCGGCTTGGAAAACTGCACAGGCGAGATGAACCGAAGAAACTCCTCGATCGCGAGATTGGCGCGGCTCCAGTCGTCTGCGAGCCAATCGCGCAGGCTCGGTTTCCGTATCAGCTCGTAAACAGACCCGCTGATCAGGTGCGTGGTTGTCTCAGTGCCTGCCCCAAGCAGCAGAAACACCATGACCACCATCTCGCGGGGGCTGATACGCCGGCCTTCTTTCTCGACGCGAACAAGCTCCGCGATCAGGCCCTCGCCACCCTGCTCGCGCGCGATCTTCAGGCGTTGCTCGAGATAGCGTTTCATCGCGGCCAAAGCCGGGATCAAGCCTAGAAAGCCAACGACCCCCGTTATGCGCGTAAAGCTGTTGGTCCAGGCCATGAACTTCGACCTGTCGGACTGCGGCAGACCTAAGAGCTCACAGATGACAGAAAGCGGCAGCTTCCGCGCATATCTCTCGACAATATCGGCGGGGCTTCCAGCGGCGAATAGCTGATCGGCGAGCTCGTCAGCGATGGCGAGAATGCGCGGTTCCATTTCGAGAACCGCCTGCCGGCGAAAGGCTTCGTCCACGATACCGCGCAACCGCGTGTGATCCGGTTCGTCCATCGTCAGCATATTGTCGGCAAAAGTGCGGATCAGTCCGGGCATCCACCATCGGAGCCCGGCGATCGTCCCGCTCTCCTCGCGTAAGGTGAACGTCTCGCTCTCTTTCAGAACTCTGGCTGCCAACTCCTGCGTCGTTGTGATCCACACCTTGCCGACGATCGGGAACCTCACTTCGACGACGAGCCCGGAAGTCCTCAACCTCTCGATGCCTGCGGCGGGGTTACGGAAATATTCCTGGCTGGTGAAATCAGCTTGCAGCGTCATGGCCGATCCTTGTCGTTGCTTCAGCTCATCCAACGGGAGTAAGCGCGTCCGGGTGATAGAGGGAACAACTTGACCAGTCCCGCTAGCTGCCCTTCCCCCGCCTCCTGATCTATACGGATTTGCAACGCAGCTCCCGCCCCGCTAGCCTCGCCGCCCATGCTCTCAGCCCTCAAAAACTTCATCAGCGAACTCACCGGCGAGGCCGAGGGGCCGAAGCCCTTTGAAGCCGCCGACTATCAGCTCGCCGCCGCGGCGCTGCTCGTCCATATCGCCTCGGTCGACGGCGACTTCGATGACAGCGAGAAGGCCCGCATCAGGCAGCTTGTCGAAGCGCGTTTCGGCCTTGAAGGCGACGAGGCGGCCGAACTGATCCAGGCGGCGCGCGAGAGCGAGGCCGACGCGGTCGATCTTTATCGCTTCACCAGCGTCCTCAAACGCCGGCTCGACGAGGAAGGGCGCCGGCAGATCGTCGGCATGCTCTGGGACATGGCCCATGCCGACGGCGCGGTGCATGAATTCGAGGAGAATGTCGTCTGGCGCGTCGCCGAATTGCTCGGCGTCTCGACCCGCGACCGCGTCGAACTGCGCCGCGAGGCCCGCGACGCCGCCGACCCTGGCGCAAGCGGCGCGAGCGGCCCAAGTGGCCCTTGGTCGCGTGGCAAGGATAGCGGCCGGTGACCCGTCCGGTCGTGGTCATCACCGGCGCGTCGGACGGGATCGGCGCCGAGCTTGCCCGAATCTTCGCCGCCAAGGGCCATGAGCTGGCCCTCGTCGCCCGCCGCGGCGAGCGGCTGGAGGCGCTGGCCGATGATATCGCCGCCGCTGGGGCCGTCCGTCCGCTGCCGATCGAACTCGATCTGACCGCCGAGGGCGCCGCTCAACGTTTGGATGAGCGTCTCGCCGAGGAAGGCGTCGCGCCGCAATATCTCGTCAACAACGCGGGCTTCGGCCTGATGGGCCGAGCGATGGAACTCGACGCCGCCGAGCAGCTCGCGATCGTCGATCTCAATATGCGGGCGCTGACCGCGCTGACCCTGCGCTTTCTCTCCTCAATCGTCACGGCGAAAGGCGGGGTGCTCAATGTCGCTTCGGTCGCCGCCTTCATGCCGGGGCCTGGCTTCGCCGTCTATTACGCCAGCAAGGCCTATGTGCGCTCGTTCAGCGAGGCGCTGTCGCAGGAACTGAAGCCGCAAGGCGTAAAGGTCGCCTGCCTCTGCCCCGGTCCGGTGCGCACCGGCTTTCAGGCGCGGGCGGGGATGCATTATGAAGGGCTGATGGCGGCGATGAAGCCCGCGATGCTGCCGGCGGCGGAGGTCGCGCGCCAGGGCTATGAGGGCCTCATGGCCGGCAGGCGGGTGATCGTGCCGGGATGGGTGAACCGGGCGCTGATCTTTGGTTCTGCGGCGACGCCGCGCGCGCTGCTGCTGCCGCTGCTCGCGGCCGCCCAGCAGCGACGTTAAGTCGGCGCGGCGAATTAAATGCGCCAAACATGCGTGCCTCGAGGCTCCCGGTCCGGGATAATCCGGCCTTGGAATGCGAGCCTCCAGGCTCGCCAAAACTCCAGCAACCGATTCAATTATTTCAGGGCGTCGCCAAAGTAAAAAAGCGAACCCTGCGGCCCGCTTTTATTTTCGTTAACCGTCGGCGCGATTATTCTTCGACGGACTTCGGCTTCAACACCTGACGGCCGCGATACATGCCGGTCTTGAGGTCGACGTGATGCGGGCGACGCAGCTCGCCGGAGTCCTTGTCCTCGACATAGGTCGGCGCCTTCAGCGCGTCGGCGGAGCGACGGAAGCCTCGCTTCATCGGCGAGGTTTTTCTTTTCGGAACAGCCATTTATTCTCTCTTATAAGGTAGCCGCGCAGGCGAGAACGCCGCGCCGCGGAAACTGACCCGGGGCCTATACGCGAAATCCGAGCGTCTGGCTACCCCTTTAGCCCTCTCGCCAAGAGCGCGCTGCGAAAAAGTGGGAACCGGTTTTTCGCGCAGAGCGCGCTCTAAACTTTTGGAATCGATCACCTCATCTGCGTTTAGGCGATTCCGCCTAAACGCAGCGCGATCTATCGGATCGAGCCCGGCGGCACCGGCGCGCTGGGCTCCCGGTCATAGGCGTTCTTTTCGGCGCCCGACAACATCGCCGGATCGTCCTCGATGAGCTTATTGGCGGCGCGGTCGTCGACCTGCTTATGCGCCGTCGCGATCGGCCCCGCCCGCAGGCCGGCGGCCGAGGCGAGCCAGCTGCGCCACTGATCGGCGGAGCCGTTGAACGTGTTCTGATCGACCGCGCCGGTGATGCCCGGAATGCGCCCGTCCGAGCGATACTGCCAGAAGGTCCATTGGCGGTCGCCGTAGCGCACCTTAGGATGATATTTCGTTGAGCGCACCCAGATCGGATATTCGGCGAGAGCGTTCGAATGCAGAATAGCCTGGTAGAAGTCGACCGATGAATAGATGATCGGCTTCTTGCCGTAGTGGCGCTCCATCTGTTCGAGCATCGCCTTCATGTCGCGCAGCGCTTCCTCGCGGTAGAGCGTGCGTTTGCAGCTGCGCGACGTCGGCGTCGCCTCAACGTCGAGAACCGGCGGCAGCGCGTCGGGCTCGTTGGGCACGACGCTGGCGAAATTGCCGATCTCTTCTTGCGGCTGGCGGCACCAATAGACGAAGTGATAGGCGCCGCGCGGCACGCCGGCCGCCTTCGCCGCCGCCCAATTATAAGCGAATTTCGAGTCGACCCGGTCGCCGCCTTCCGTGGCCTTGATGAAGGCGAAGGAGACGCCCGCGTCCCTCACCTGCTCCCAGTCGATATTCCCCTGATATTTCGACACATCGATGCCATGGACGGCGAATTCGGCGCTGCGCGTGGCGGGGAATTTATGGAGCTCCGTCTCCGGCACGGCATAGGCGAGGAAGCTCGGGTCGCGCTTGGGGTTGATCAGCGGCGCGCTGGTCTGCAGCCGCGGCCGGCGCGACATGCTCGGATCGAAGGAGCTGCCGCAGCTGGCGAGCGTCGCCGCCGCCAGCCCGGCGCAGGCAAGGGCGGACCAGACCGAGGGAAAACATTTCAACGAGCGCATGTCGCCAAACTATCTCCACAGGCGGTAACGGAACGTAAACGCGCCAACACGCCTCAGTTCAAATGGAACCACAAACTGGCGATTGTAAGGAAAGCCCCGTAGCCGATCACGTCGGTGATCGTCGTCACGAAAGGCCCGGACGCGACCGCCGGGTCGAACTTCAGCTTGTCGAAGGCGAGCGGCACGACGATGCCGCCAAATGCGCCGGCGACGAGATTGGTGAACATCGCCAGCGCCATGACCGGGCCGAGCCCGACATTATGGAACCAGTTGGCGGCGACGATTCCGGTGACCAGGCCAAAGGCCGCGCCATTGACCGCGCCGATGGCGAGTTCCCTCGCAATGATCCGGAAGGCGTTGGCGCGGGTCAGTTCGCGGGTCGCCAGCGCCCTTACAGCCACGGTCATGGTCTGCGTGGCGGAATTGCCGCCCTGCCCGGCGACGATCGGCCCGAGCACCGCCAGCGCGACCATCTGCTCCAATTGCGACTGAAAGGTCTTGAGCACCGAGGAGGTGATGAAGGCGGTCAGCATATTGACCGAAAGCCAGGTGAAGCGGCTCCGGGCGATCCACCAGAAATCGTCGGTCAGCTCTTCCTCGGGGTTGACGCCGCCAAGCGCCAGGATTTCCTCGGACGCCTGCTCCTGGATCACGTCGACGATATCGTCGATGGTGAGAACGCCGACGAGCCGTTCAGATTCGTCGACGACGGGGACGGAGACGAGATTGTAGCGTTCGAAAAGGCGCGCCGCCTCGGCGCCGTCCTCCTTCGCTTTCACTCGCCGCCGATCCTCCTGCATGATTTCTTCTAGCCGCGCGTCGGGCTTGGCGCGCACCAGCGCGTCAAGGAAAACCGTGCCGAGCAGATGGTAGCTCGGATCGACGACGAAGACTTCGAAGAAGCTCTCGGGAAGATTTTCCTCGCCGCTCTCCCGAAAAAAATCCAGAACACGTCCCGCCGTCCAGAAGGGCGGCGCGGCGACGAAGGTCGTCTGCATCAAGCGGCCGGCCGAATCTTCTGGATAATCCAGCGAGCGGCGCAGGACGATGCGTTCCTGCGCCGGCAGCGCTTCGAGAACCTCGGCCTGTTCTTTGGGTTCGAGAGTCTCGAGAATAGCGACGGCGTCGTCGCTTTCTAGCTCGCGCACGCCTTCGACAAGGGTCTCGACCGGGAGTTCTTCTAAGATTTCCTCGCGGGTCGCTTCGCCGACCTCCATCAGGGCGGTGAAGTCGAAGTCGGCGCCCATCAATTCGACGAGCCGCGGCCGCGCCTCGTGGCTCAGGAGCTCCAGCAGCGCGCCGAGGTCCGCCTCATGGAGGTCGCCGACGAGTTCGCGAACGCGCTCAGCGTCGCCGAGCGCAATGGCGCCTTCGACGTCCAGGACGAATTCGCGACTATGAGACGCGGACCGGTTGTCGCGGAAGTCCTCGGCGGCGGTCGCCGTATCTTCATGATCGAGCGGCATAGGCGGTCCCGCGCTATATTATGGTCGCGCTCTTAACCCGCGGGCGCGAGAAATCAAACCGGTAAGCCACGATGACCGCGACTTTTCCCATCATGAATAAAGGCAAAGCGCCGGCCGCCGCCGCGCCCCAACTCACGTCTTCCTTCCTTCTGGCGTGCCTTTTCGCCGGCCTTTTTGCGACCCCGAGCGGCGCGGCGGCGGAGCCCGCTTGCGGGCCCGACGCGCTTGGCGTTTCGCGCGTGATCGACATCGATCGCTCAAAGGGAACGGCAGTCGGCCTGCAAACCTATCCACGCACGCTCGATCTGCACGACCACGAGGTCGTTCTCACCTTCGACGACGGGCCGGCCGGTCCGACGCCGCAAGTCCTCGATGCGCTCGCCAAGGAATGCGCGCGCGCAACCTTCTTCCTGATTGGCCGAAATGCGGAAAGCCTGCCGGCTCTAGTGAAACGCGCCGCCGCGGAAGGCCACACCATCGCCCATCATTCCTACAGCCATCCGGAGAAGACCCTCAGGCTGATGAGCGAACCCGCCGCCAAGGCGGACATTGAGAAGGGGATCGCCGCCGTGGACAAGGCGCTCGGCGCGAAGGCCGCGCCCTTCTTCCGATTTCCGGGATTCGCCGACACGCCCGAACTCGTCGCCGATCTCGAAAGTCGCAGCTACACGGTGTTCGGCTCGGATCTCTGGGCCTCGGACTGGTCAAAAATGACGCCCAAGGCCGAACTCGATCTCGTGCTGTCGCGGCTCGAAAAGAACCGCAAAGGCATCGTGCTCTTCCATGACTCTCAGGCGATCACCGCGCAGATGCTGCCCGAGTTTCTGCGCGAGCTGAAGAAGCGCGGCTATTCGCTTGTCCACATCAGACCGGGCGATACGCCGACCCCGATCGTCAACGCCGGTCCGGACTGGACGTCGACGACGGAGCCGATCATCGCCAAGACCCTTGGTCCAAAGGCAAAGCTGGCGCCGCAGACGAATGAGCACAGCGCGCCGGAGCCGGCGCCGAAAACCGGCGGTCCTTAAAGCCGGGCCGAACGCCGTTCAGCGCGCGCCGCGGTCGCAGATATAGGCGCTTCTCGACGCCCAGCAGGAGCCACTCTTGTATACGTTGCCGAGCTTCCTGCCAGCTAGAGCGGCGGACCAGGTTTTGCCCTTGACCGGCGTAAGCGTGAGGGTCTGACCGGAATATTGGAAGGTCACCGCGCCGCCGTTTCGCGAGATTTGACAGGCGGAGCCTTCGAGCACGCGTCCGGAGATCCTGATGTAGCATTTGCCTGTTCGCGCTTGCGGCGCAGCAGCCTCTTTGTCCGGCGCGCTCATCGCCGTCTCGGACGCGCCATCCGCCGCGCCGCCCTGCGCCGATGCGGGAAGGCCCGCGACGCCGCCATTGAGCGATTCCGGTTCGGGAGCGGGGTTCGCGACCGATGGCGCGACGGCGTTCGGCGCCTGCGACGCGGCTTCCGGCTCCAAAAGCAGCGCGGCGGCAGGGTCTTGCGCCGGCGCGGGCTCCACCGGCCCGGCGACGATCGAGACCGGCTGTTCATGCGACCGCAAATTCATCGGCTGCGCATGCGGCGTCGCCACGCTCGCTGCCCCGGAAGAGACGACCGTTTGAGGCGTCAGCGAATCATCTGGATCAAGATTTTGCGGCAGCTCGCCCGAGAACGCCGAGATGACGACGATCGCAGTTCCGACGATCACCAGCGCCGCCGCGCCGAAATAGAAGAAGCGCTCGACCTTTTCGAAATTGCGATCGGCGTCCATCGAATAGGATGGGCGGCGCGGCCCGATCGGCCTAGGCGACGCCACGCGCCAGTCGGCCTCGATATCATGCCAAGCATAGCGGGCGCGCGTTTCGATATTGTCGGTCTTGGGCGGCGCCCCGCGTTCTCTCAACGATACAGCCATGCTTCCCGCTCCGGGCGCGGTTGAACGACAAGAGCCGGGGTCAAACCCCGCCTGAAAGCCTCGCGAAACTGGCGCCTTCGCGCCTTAGCGAGATCTGGCGGGCGGCTCGTGCTGACCAAGCGCCAGCGCAAGCATATTGCGTCCGGGAATGTGGCTGATGTTTGCCCGCTGCGGCGCCGAAATTTCGGGCGCGTTTGGGGCGCTAACCTTGGTGCGGCCGAGAGGTTTCAAATGGCTTTCATTATGCTTTGAAATGATTGATATTGTTGACTTCACTCCTAGATTTGGGACAAGCTTTCGGTCCATAACTCGGCCCAGCGGCCCCGGTTTCCCTTCAAATGCGACTTCCCAACTATCTCAAGCAAAGTCCCAAGACCGGCGTCTTTTCGTTCAGGCTTGCCGTTCCTGAGAAGTTGCGAACGGCCATCGGCAAACGAGAGGTCAAGCAATCGCTCAAGACGAAAGATCATCGGAAGGCGCTCGTTATGGCGATGCGGCTGCATGAGGAATGGAAGGGACGCTTCCTCGTTGCTGAACAATCGCTCGCTGGTCAGGCCGGGGGATCAGCATCGGCGCTCACGCTTTACGACGATACGCTTGCATGGCTGCACTCGTTGGATTGGGAGAACAAACCTCTCAGGCGTGGGCAAGTTCCTGAGCAAGAATTTCATGATCGCATGGATTATGCAGACGC
Organism: Methylocystis sp.; assembly: GCF_050246715.1. Classification (NCBI taxonomy): domain Bacteria; kingdom Pseudomonadati; phylum Pseudomonadota; class Alphaproteobacteria; order Hyphomicrobiales; family Methylocystaceae; genus Methylocystis; species Methylocystis sp. Next base: position 32,613 of record NZ_JBFWVN010000026.1, on the reverse strand, counting down.
TCTGGTTGACGGGTATCAGCGCAAGCCCGATCCGCTCACCAGCATGAAGATCGCTGCGCTACAGGGAAGCCTCAAGCGCCCCGTTCCGTCCGTCAGGGATGCCGTGAACCTTTATCTCCAAGAGAAAAACAAACCCGGTCAGCGGAGTGATGCAAAGGCCAAACAGTTTGAGCAACTTGTTCAACGGAATGGACGGTATTTAATCGCTTCGCTCAAGGGAGACAGGCCGCTCACTGAGGTTAGGCGTGACGATGCGCGCAAGTTTCGTGACTATCTGCTGACGACAAGGAAGGACTTGAGGGATGGGACTGCGTTGAGTCCTCAGACCGTCAACAGGAGCCTTCAAGCTGTCAGAGCGGTGTTCAACTTTGCCATCACGGAATGGGAGCTAGATGTCAAGAACCCGTTCGCAGGGTTAGCCATCAAGGACGCTGAGAGCAAACGAGACAAGCGCCGGTCGTTCACGGATGCTGAGCTAGATGCATACCTCAGCGCAGCAACTCAAACGATGAATGCAGAAGCGAAGCATTGCACGGTCTTGATGGCTTACACAGGGGCGAGGACAGGCGAGATAACTGGCCTTGAGGTTCAGGACGTGAAGCTTGAAGAGCCGATACCTCACATTGTCATCAGGCCCAACTCGACAAGGCCGATACTCAAGACGGGGGCGATAAGTCAGAGAGTTGTCCCGTTGCTCGGCCCTGCGCTTATGGCGGCGTCTGAGGCACTCGCCGAAGCTCGTAAGGAAGCTGTCAAGGAAGCCAAGGGCAGTGATGTTAGGAACGTAGGGAAGGCCCTATTCTCTCGCTATGCACGATCAAGGGGTGAGGATGCCCTGTCAGCCTTACAGAATAAGCTCATTCGCAAAACGCTCAAGATCGCCGATCCGAAACTTACGGCTTACTCGACTCGCCATCGCATGAAGGACAAGCTGAGGAACGCATTGATTGATCCCGGTTTGCAGGATGCAATCTTGGGGCATAGCCGGGGACAGGTGTCAGAAGGTTACGGGGATGGATATTGGCTGCCAAAGCTGAGCGAGGCGTTAGATAAAGCTTTAGGCATGCGGCTTTAATGACTAATCATACCAACAAAACAACTACTACAACAGTGTAACAGTTGACTATTAGTAACAACTACAATTATAGCAGTAATATTTCAGTTGACAATCCTAGCACTCATGGATTACATCTATAAGTGCTTTTGCTAAACACTATAGGAAACTGCACATGAGCGGTGCATATATAACCATTGAAGACTACATCAAGAACTATGAGCCCCATTATGGAGATGAGGTTGAGGAACAGGCGGCTGAGCTTGGACCTTGGATGGATGAGAAGGAAAGGCTGTTGGAGTTAAGCCCGGTGTTTAACGAGGCTAAGCAGAGGGTCTACCAGAAGGGCTTGGTGGCTTGGGCTTTTTCTCCGGCAGGTCCTACCTGCTTTGCGAGCGCGTAGCGAGTGCGCAGCACACGAGCTTCCAGCGAGGGAAGGAGTGCCTTGCGCCTTAGGTGATGGATATGCAGGAAGGCGGGGCGTGGGGTTCTCCCTGCGCCTTGCCTTGGCGCTTGTATGACGATGAAGTTCAAGCTGGATTTCAGGGTGGTCAGCAACCCGCATTGGAGGCTGGTTTGATAACAGAAGAAGCAAAAGGACATTTCTTTAAGGTAGTTGAGCATGAAATGTTCGACATGGATCGAGCCTTGGATGAGGCCATGGCTGCTACGACTCGACGGGCAGCGGCAGTAGGCGGGGCGGGACATAGCGCGCTGACGGTGCTATCGCTGGAAGAAGCACGGCACTCACTAAGGACCAGAGCGCATTACATACTTGGCCAGCTGCTACGATGCCTTGCCGCTCACAATATCGTTCTCGACTCCGCAACTGTATTGGCGGCGTCAGACCTCATACGGGAGTCGATAACGGTGCAGGCAACATCGTTGGCCCAAAAGCTATCAGCAAGACCCGGATATGCGTCAGGTCCTGGGGGGCAAGCCGCAAGTTAAACGAGGAGGCGCAGAGATTGATTGACAAGATGAAGACGGAACTTGAACTCGCAGCGGCTGCTGCCAATCGCTCAACCTCGAAGACCGGGCCGAATATAACAATTCATGGCGCTGTGGGGCTTGTCCAGACGGGTGACGGAAGCCAAGCTACTGTTCACCAGCACATTGACGCTAGCCTAAAGCAGCAAGTGGTCTCGGCACTCGACTTCTGCCTACAAGAGCTAGAGAAGCCGGAAAATCGGTCCATCGGCAATCTAGATGACTTGAAGGGATTGGTGGTTGATACGAAGACCGAGGCAGAAAAACCTCATAGCAACAGCCTAAAGATTGCGTCAGGTTTACGCTCTCTCGCAGAAACCACGAAGTTTATTGCCTCGTTAGGGCCGGCTTACCAAGTGTTGAAGCCTTTGCTTAGTCACTTCAACATTCATCTCCCGTAGGAGCAAAGGCCCTTCAATAATTACAGGAAAGTTTGCGACCTTAACTGATATTAGCTTCGCTAATCGTTTCCCCGTCAGGGTGGCCGGCTTTTCAATAGAGGCGAGGGCTTGCCCAAGCTGGTTAGAGGCTCGGAGCAATTTCAGGTTGGCGCGTTGAGCCACGCAACCCGCTCTGAGGGCTAGGCGTAACCACCCCTTGAGACTCAGTTGTCGCTACTCTTGATGGTTCTGACGGTGATCCAGGATGCTGTGTCGCCTTGCCTCCCTGTTAGCTGGCAAAGTTCAATCGAAATAACGCCTGGGAGACGCTGCTCTGCAATCGCCTCCAAAGCAGTAGACTGGTCTTCTTCGGGAAGAATGGATGCTATTTCTCGCCCAATCCTAGTCAACTTGACTACATGTATGTCAATTTGTTCGTGAGCCACTTTAATTTTAAGCGATTTTGATTGGAATTTAGGTTCGACTGTAGTGATATAGACATAGCCATCTGCTGCTTTATTAAAAGAAGTGGCTAAATAACCATGAGTTCCTTGAAGTAGCCCAACCTCCTCTAGGAATGAGAGTTGGAAGAGGCTTTCGTCTTTTAATCCAGCGGGCGTCGGGATGAACATTTCGTTGAAGCGAGTTCGTGCAACTTCTTGAAAGGCTGATGCAATATCCTTGTCCAATTCGGAAATGAACCTGAGTGTCGCAAGGGAGAAGCTGCCGGGCTTTCTAATCTCCCCGGCCAAGACCCGGCCCCACATAATTCGAAGGCGCTCGCTTGAAGCGTTTTCAGCGTAGGCGCTGAATAAGTTTAGCCAGTCGTCGTCCAGCGGTTTGTCATCATCCTCGCAGACATCGTAGGGGGGAGGGAGCGCCGCAAGTTCGTCGAGAGTCTTACGTGCGACGGCTTCCTGATTTTCTTGGCGGCGGGCTTCTTTTCGAAGGAAGCTGTCAACCACTCTGTCCCCAATCTCAGGCTTCCTTTCCAGTTTCTCTAGGGCTGCGCGCCCTTCGCTTTCAATAAGAGCGTCCTTCACAGCAGCACGAATTTCAATGCGTCGCTTGAGGGCTTCAAGATAGACGCTCGGAACGTCGATGAGATTACCCACTAGTCGATCGATGGCTACAATGGCTCGGCTTCGCACGACGCCTTTGAGGCCACGCTCGGTGACTTCCGCTTCAACGTTCAATTCTTCGATTGGAGCGGGCAAGTTATTGCTGGCCAAAGTTCGCTCCCGGTCCAGTGCCTATAGCGAATGAAAGTTTTAAGAGTGAGTGGTCACCTTGCTGCTATTACGGACCGGAAGACCGTTCAAGCGGCCTTCAAAATTGCAAAGAATTTCTCCGAGCCCATACGCTATTAGCTCCGCTACTCTTTCCCCCGCCTGGGTGGCCCGGTCTATTCAATGTGGACCGGGAAGGCTCTGGCAATCTCGTCAGGCGCGAGTGGCTTCGCCTCTCAGCTATCAAGCATATCCCACTCATCTCCCAACACCCACCTTAGCGCCGATAGTTTCCCGTTAATCATGCCCCACTCGAAGTCATCCCAAGGGCCGAGGTTCTCAGGACCAATATCTTCCTCGGTTCGCTTGGCGGCTTCCAACGCCTGCGCCCATACAGTGTCCAGCGTTTGGTCATTGCGATAAGGGTTTCTCGAATAATCTTTCTCGCTCACTACATGGTGAGTGCCTTGTTCAATCTCACATCGCAGGTTCCAGTGGCGATTATACCAGACCTGTCGAAAGAGCAGATGCTCTGCTTCTAAAATTTCGGAGAGACCCCTTGGTTGCTGAGAGTAGTTAAACTCCGCTTGATGGTCAGCGAGCAGGTCAGGGTCGAGCCAGTGTAAGAGATTGACCATCGACACCCAATAGGTGGAGTCTGGCGACGTAAATAGATTAGCAATATCGGCGTGGGGTTTGCGTCTGTCTCCCGCCACTTCGCTAAAGTCATTGGTATTATGAGTGACGAAGGCGAAGCGGCCAGGTTCGGTTTTTCTGGAAATCAAAAGATCGGCGTAAATTTCGATCAAGATTGCATCGCCGACGCTATTCTTGTCTCGGTGATAGGGTGCCATTCGCGCGATTGCTCGCTCTGTCACTCGCTGCTTCACGACGCAGCTTGTGGCGATTGGAGGCACTGATTTCAGCAGTGCTTCAACACGGCCCACGCCGTCGTTCACTGCATCACCATTGGTAACGATCTTGTGATCAATCTCGCCCAGCGCCCTCAGTGTCTCTGCCTTGCTCGCCTCATCTCCGAAGCGGTTGACCGCATCTCTCACCATCCGAATGTGGGATTGGAGGCTCCGCCTAGAGTCGGTGATCACACGGCCCTTACAGCGATCAAACTCATCGAGAACAAGCTGGGGGACGATTAGCTCAAGCTCATTCGCTTCGATCAAATCATGGAGAGCGTCCAAGGTTGGTGCTTCTCGATGGTCCCTTGCCAGATCGAGCCATACGCAAGTGTCCACAAGAAGCTTGAGAGCCATTCCAGCCTCCAATCGATCGTGGTTCTTCCAGCGCCAATCTAGCGACTCTTTTGCACCGTGTGCCGAGCGATCTGTCTACTTTGACTCTTGACTACAGGAGTCGTGTCGTCTACTAAACAATTATTGACCCAAGGTAGACGCCTTTCAGAGGCTCAGTAGACACCTACCAAGGGTGTGCTCAAAGTAGACATAGAGAGACAGGTTATGACGATCATTGGCTATGCGAGGGTTAGCACTAGTGACCAGAAGACTGATACTCAGGTTGAGCGGCTTAAGGCTGCGGGGTGTGAGGTCATTCGGCAAGAGAAGGTCTCAGGGCGGTCCAGAGAGGGCCGGAGTGAGCTTGAGACCATAATGGACTTCATTAGGCCAGGAGACCAACTCGCAGTCGTCAAGCTGGACAGGCTTGGGAGGTCTACCAGAGACGTTCTCAACCTTGTTCATGAGCTTGAGCAGAAGGGCGCAAGCCTGAGAGTGCTTGAGCCGGAGGTGAACACCGCTGGGCCGATGGGCAAGATGGTCCTCACGGTGTTGGGGATGGTCGCTGAGATGGAGCTTGGATTTATCAAGGAACGCCAGCGGGCTGGAATTGAGAAGGCCAAGGCCGAGGGCGTTTACAAGGGGCGACCGGCGAAGCTTGACCACAACAAGATTAGGGAACTGAGGGCGCAAGGCGTTGGGGCGACTGAGATAGCCGCCAAGGTCGGATGCAAGAGGGCGATGGTCTACAAGGTGCTCAGCGCCGCTAGGTGCGGCTGAACCAGAGGTCGTTAGACCGAGGTCTTCCAGACAATAGCCCTTTAGAGCCTCAGGAGCCGTCAGGCGACGGCAAGCTAAGCCTCAGGAGAGGCAAAAAGAGGGACGACGCTACTTACCCGCTCTCCAATGAAAGACGCATGATGAGGCTTTTACAGGGCCTTGAGAGCCTACGCTCAGGAAGCTCGCTGACGCTCTCAGGAGGGTCGGTCTAAGCAGCGGTAGATGCGCTCCCTTCGACGACCTCACGGTTGACTGAAAGAAGCTCTGAGAGGTTAGATTTATCTTGCGTTTCAATAGGTTATGACGAGATTTACAGAGACGTCAAAGCGACGACATAAGCTACAAAGAAATCAATGAGATATAAAAAGGTTGCACTCTTAGATGGAACATCAAATGACACATATCCATCGTTAATCCTCATACTCGTTCGAAGACAAGAAAAGGAAAAGTGAACTAATGACTAATCTTTTACAGGACAAGAATGCTCTTTCTAAGGAGGCTGTGACGCTACCTATGACACTACAAGAACTGACTAAGGAAACTAAGTCTGGTTTTCTGACGACTAGGATCAAGCCAAGCGTTGTTGAGAAGCTTGACCTGTTAGCTAAGGAATATACTAAGCAGGCTAAGGCGTTTACTGGCGGTAAAGCAGCTAAATTCTCAAGGTCGTCTGTCTTGGAGCTTTTGATTGAACAAACACCTGAGGACTTCGCTAAGTTGGTGAGCGTTAGCGAAACGCAAGCGAGTAGGTAAGTGAGTGAGTTGAGTCTATCCATAAGCTACGGTTTATATTTGCTTTTGTCTGCTAGGTTACAGAAAGTTAATAAGCAGGATAGGACGGTAGAGGTCGCAGACGGAAGTCTGCTTGAGCATAAGAACAAGAAGAAAAAGAGAGAAGATAAGTGACTGAATATAAAGAGGTTAAAAAGGTAACTGAGTGCGCAGCACCTGAGCTTCCTGCGAGGGAAGAAGGGCTTTGCGAGCCGTTGACTAAACTCGGTGAAGGCTCAAACAGAGGCGACGATGCCACTAACAAGTTCAGCAACATGCTAGCCAAGGGGTCCTTGGACTCCGTCCTGCGGGAAGTAAGACAAGAGACTAAAGGACTGAACAGAAAGAATGTTGTGCCTTTCTTGGGGACTGATGCTGAGCTTGTGGAGGCATATGAGAAGCATCAGGAATGGCAGAGGGTCAATCAGCTAGACGATGCTCGCTACGTCCCTGAGCCGTTTAGGAAGCGTCAACTTAGGCTTACAAGTGCCGGCGAGTTGTTGGACGCCGATGTTCCGCCCCGTGAGACGATGCTCTGGCCTTGGTTCAAGGTGGGCGATGCGGCGATGATCTATGCGCCTGCGGGGCTGGGGAAGAGCTTTCTCACGTTGACGATTGCGATGGCGGTTGCTGGCGGAGGGGCCATAAAGGGGCTGAACTGGCGAGTTGAAAAGCCGGCTACCGTTCTCTTCGTTGATGGCGAGATGCCGACGCCTGACCTGCGGGAGCGTATGAAGACGATCCTTGAAGGCGGGTGGATTGAAGGGCTCGACGTTGAGGCGCTGCGGAGGAACTTCTCGCTCTTTGCTCGGCTGGGTCAGCCGGATGATGACGGGTTTATCGACTTAGCGAACCCTGAACACCACAAGATCATTGGCAATCATGCGGCGAAGGCGGGCGTTGAGCTTGTTATCTTCGATAATCTCTCGACGCTGACTGAGTCGATGGAAGATGAGAACAACTCGGTCCAGTTCAGGGCGATCAATGGGTTCATCTCCATGCTCAAGAGGCAAGGGGTTTCCGTGATCGTGGTTCACCATGCCAACAAGGAGGGGTTCGCCTATCGGGGGTCGTCGGCAATCGCTGTGATTTATGACAGCATCATGCAACTGGGTAAGCTCAATGCTGATGAGGATGATGGCGAGGCTACTCGGTTCAGGCTCAGCTTTGAGAAGAGTAGGGCTAAGAGGACACCTGAGACGGCGAGCAGAGTCGTCAGTATGGAGAGCTTTGGGTATGCCATTGCTGACGGAGTTGAGCGGGATGAAAAGCTTGCGAGCGTCGTTAGGATTGTGAAGGCGGGAGAGCATGAGCGGCTGTCTAAGCGGAATGCTGAGGCGGTGTTTGATCTGAACGCTTTGACGATCTGGAAGAAGGTTGTCATCGGGTTGGACAAGGAGCTTATCGAGGCTGACGAGGTGCGGGCGATGTTTAGCTGTCCGCCAGCGGATGTTAAGGCGGCGTTGGCAAGTGCTTACCAGCGGGCGAATGAAGCTGGGCGAGCAAAGGCTGATAGCGCCTTGCCCAGCCTTGTTGACGATGAGGATGCCGATTTTTGATTAGGCTCTACCAGCGTCTCCGGTAAGGAGTTCGACCATTCACCGAGGCTCGCTGAGCGTTCTCACTCGTGTTGAGCTTGGCGGGCATAGATGCTGGGCAGGGGCTATCTCAACGCAGGCAAGGCGAAGCCTGCCGAGGGCTATCTGGAACATCAAAACGAGAGGTGGGCACCACAGGTTCTTCTCTAGGGGAGTGCCCAGTGCCCACTCTTACTTATCATTGAAAATCAGCATGTTATGAAGGCGTCGCAAGGCGGTTTTTGAGGGGGTGCCCACCTGAGTGCCCACCTTTCTTAGCCGCCCGAAGGCGTCTCCATGACCTTATTTACAACCACAGATTACACAAAGGCAGAATGACAACCAATATATCATGGACGGTTGAACCCGACTCGTCACGGATGAGAGCGCGGGCCAGCATCAGGGTTCAACAATCCGTCAACGAACAGATCAAATGTGACGTTCCGAACTGCGAGGCCAAGCGCCGGGGGATTTCGAGCTTCTGTAAGGCCCATCAAAACGCCCACCAAGATAAAGGCCATCCGGTCTTGCGTATGCCAAGGGGCGAAGAAAGGCGCTGGATGCTGGCGGAAGGCGAGCGAATGCTCGAATGGCTGCGAGAGAAGCATGGGGCGGTGAACGTTGAAAGCTGGCTTAGGGCGGCGGCGAGACGGATCACGGCTTCCCCTAGCATGGCTATTCCGCCTCGAAAAATCGACCGGCGCATGACCCAACGAACGAGGGCTGAAATCATCCTGGCCTACTTCCTCCATAAGCGCCGGGGTGATCCGCTGACGATCATCCAGCTTTATCTGGCGGCCGAGTTATACACCCGTCGAATGGACAAGGTGTTTGGTCCTACAGTTCGCAATGGCTTCACCAATAGAGTCGTTGGTCAGATGGTAGCTCGGTGGGCTAAGGTTGAGGAAGAAAGGGAAGTCTATCGGGTAAGCGTGGAGACGATGCCGTCGTGGGCTAACCAGGAGTTTAGACGACATGAGGACCTTGTGAAGGTGAAGGATACCTATAAGCCTCAAACCTCAGTCTATAAGATGCTAGGCAAAATGGTTAGGGAGATACTGCGTAAAGAGCTATTGTTGTCTAGTGTTAGAGAATATTACGATCATCTGTTTGTCAAAGGAGAAGCATAAATTTATGGCTAGGTCTAAGGCTAAACGGGTTATCCATTTCACCTCAGGTCCATCCACATCTTGAAGGTTAGTAAATGAGAACTCCGCAGTGGATCAAGAAGCTTGGTGGTCACGCTGGCGAACTCTTCGTTTGTGCTGAACTGTCAAAGCGTGGCATTCCCAACGCGCTCTTACCGGAAAACTTCTCAGATGATGACATTTTGGTTGGTAGTAAAGATGGGTCACAAATCTGCTACGTTCAGGTGAAGTCCTGTCATCCGGATCGATCTGCCAGCTTCATTCTTAGAGAAACTGATGAGAAATGGCAGACTAGACCTATTGGTGAACTTTGTGTATTCGTGTGGCTTGGCAGCACCAAAAGTAATGATCCTCCACAATATTGGATTGCTGAGAAGCAGGAAGTTGGACGGTTGTGCGCCGCACACAGCGCACACGGCACCAGTAATTGGGAGCGTCGGTTTTATCCAAATGAGCTTCCCGCTGATTGGAAGGACAGGTGGTCCTTGTTTGATCGTTTTAGACCAACTCTTACGTGAATGCGGTCAGCGCCTTCGGGGTCTTCGCTTGGGTTGAACATTGCCAAGGCTGTCGGGGAGGTGACTAACCGATACCTCAAAAGGCGGAACGAAATTGAGTATCAAGGCGTGGGGTAGGCTCTTACCCGCAGGCCGGTATCAAGGGGGCTCTGCCCCTATAAGGCGCTACGCGCTAGGAAGACGTTGGGGGCTGCCATCGTGGTGGCCCTCAAATTTTTTCGGGGCAGGATTTGGGACAAGGAAGTCACAGATTTGGGACAGAGCTAAAATCTGGCGTTAGAATAATCTCTTGTTTCTCAATAAGTTAATCAAATGCTCCCGGCTATCTGGTGCGGCCGAGAGGACTCGAACCTCCACTGGTTGCCCAACTAGCACCTCAAGCTAGCGCGTCTACCAATTCCGCCACGGCCGCAAGGACGCTTCGCTTAACGCGAAGCGCCGGCGCGCTGCGTCTAACAAATCGCCTCGGGGATGACAAGCGGCCGCGCACTCCTGGCGTCGCTTCACAGGGCGCTTCGCACATCGGTGTGGGTGAAGTCGTCGCCCTTATAGAGCAGCGGCTCGCGATAGGCCTTCGCCAGCGCGTATGAAAAACAATCGCCGAAATTCAACTTCGCCCTGTGACCGCGGCCCTTGCCGAAATCGCGATAGGCGGCGCGGGCGAGCCGCGCCTGCTCAGCCGTGACCGGCTCGATGACGACGCCGGCCTCGTTGAGAAGCTCGTCCAGCCGAGCACTGGCCACGGCGTCGCCGGCCGAGTCGATGACGGCGGCGGCTTCGACATAGCTCGCCGCCGAGATGCGAGGCGTCTTGGCGGTCGCGATTTCTTTAGCGAAAGCGAGCGCCTCCGGCTCGGCGCGCAAAATCGCAATCAGGGCGGAGGCGTCGATGATCATTTCGGCAAGGTCACTTCGGCAAGCCATAGCGATCATAAAGCAGCGCATCATGATCGAGTTCGAGCGTCTTTCGATCGAGGCGCGACGCGCAGTCTTCGCCGATGGCGACCAGCCGCTCGGCAAGCGGCGCGCCTTTTTTCGCGCGCAGCTGGGCCAGGCGTTCGCGCACCGCGGCCGTCACCGCCGCCGTCTTGCTTTCCCCTGAGAGGCGCGCCAATTCATTGATCAATCGCTCGGTTTCGGCGTTCTTGATGTTGAGGGACATGCGTAAACCTTTCTACCTAACTAATATATACATCTACCATTCGATCTGGACGAGGGCTGAATGAGCGAAACCGCCTGCCCGCCTGCGCCCGCCGTCGACGCCTCGGCGATGCGCGCGTCCATCGGCGCGCCGCCGGTCGAGTGGCGCGTCAGCGAAGGGCTCGTCCCTTACGAAGAGGCGGTCGCCTTCATGGAGGCGCGCGCGGCGGCGATCGCCGCTGGCGAAGCGCGCGAATGCGTGTGGCTCCTCGAACATCCGCCGATCTACACCGGCGGCTCTTCGGCGAAAGAGCAGGATTTGCTCGACGCCCGCTTTCCGGTCTTTCGCACCGGGCGTGGGGGACAGTTCACCTATCACGGACCGAAACAGCGGGTCGCCTATGTCATGCTCGATCTCACGCGCCGCCGCCGCGACGTGCGCGCTCTGGTCTGCGCGCTGGAAGCCTGGATTATCGCGACGCTCGCCGACTTCGGCGTGATGGGCGAGCGGCGCGCAGGCCGCGTCGGCGTCTGGGTCGAGCGGCCGGAGAAGCCCAGAGGGCCGCACGGCGAGACGGCGGAAGACAAGATCGCCGCAATCGGCGTTCGCCTGCGGCAATGGGTGAGCTTTCACGGCGTCGCGCTCAATGTCGCGCCGGATCTGACGCATTTTTCCGGCATCGCGCCCTGCGGCGTGCGCGAGGCGCATCTCGGCGTCACCAGCCTCGCCGATCTCGGCGCGGCTGCGGACATGCGCGCCGTCGACGCCGCGCTGCGCAGAAATTTCGAACTGATTTTCGGCCCGATTGATACGACTTCCGTTTGAACGGCGCGGCTGTCATTCCCGACGCGCGAAGCGCGATCGGGAATCCAGAGCAAACTCAGCGCTCCTGGTTCGGCTCTGGATTCCCGGTCAGGCCTTCGGCCTGCCGGGAACGACAAGGCCGAGCAAACAGATCAGGCGATTCGTAAGAGAGCGCTTATGAGGTGGCCGGCGCGGGCGCCTCGCGCGGCGCGAGCGCGGCGAACAGCGCATCGTCCTCATTAACGCCGGCATTGTCGGTCGTCAGCAGCTTCTCGCCATAGAAGATCGAATTGGCGCCGGCGACGAGGCAGAGAATTTGCGCCTCGCGCGACAGCGACGAGCGGCCGGCGGAGAGCCGCACCCGCGACTTCGGCATGACGATGCGCGTCGTCGCGATCATCCGCACGAGATCGAGCGGATCGATCCGCGCGCGTCCGGCGAGCGGCGTGCCCTCGACGGCGACCAGCGCATTGATCGGCACGCTCTCGGGATGCGGATCGAAAGAGGCGAGCGTCTGCAACATGCCGGCGCGATCGGCGACGCTTTCGCCCATGCCGATGATGCCGCCGCAGCACATTTCCAGACCCGCGCCGCGCACCGCTTTTAGCGTGTCGAGACGGTCCTGATAGGTGCGGGTGGTGATGATCTCGCCGTAGAATTCCGGGCCGGTGTCGAGATTGTGGTTATAGGCGGTGAGCCCCGCGTCGACCAGGCGCTTGGCTTGCGACTCATTGATCATTCCAAGCGTGACGCAGGCCTCCATGCCGAGCGCGCGCACGCCGCGCACCATGTCGAGCACCGCGTCGAAACGCTTGCCCTCTGGCGCCGAACGCCACGCCGCGCCCATGCAGAACCGATCGGCGCCGGCCTGGCGCGCGGTCTTCGCGGCGGCGAGCACATCCGCCGTCTCCATGAGATCGACGCGGTCGAGCTTCACCTCGCGGTGATGCGCCGATTGTGGGCAATAGGAACAGTCTTCCGGACAGCCGCCGGTCTTGATCGACAGAAGCGCCGCCTTCTGCACGTCATTCACGTCGTGAAAGCGGCGATGGACGGCGTTCGCCTGCGCGATGAGATCGAGCAGCGGCTGATCGTGGAGGGCGACGATTTCTTCGACGCGCCAGTCATAGCGCAGCGCGAAGTCGACCGGGGCGTTCACGCCGGGCCTCCGGCGTCGCGGCTTTGCGAACGATGCTGAGAGCGCGCGGCGAGCTTACGCTGCGGCGCCGACGTGGCGGCGCCCATCGTTTTCTTGCCCGCGCCGCGCAATGCGGCATAGGCGACAAAGAGCGCGGTGGCGACGTCGAAGGCCGCATTGGCGATCACGAAGGGCGCGGGCGCGAACAGCGATCCCGCGCCGATATAGTGGAAGTAGATGGCGTAAAGCGGATGCAGCGCGAAGCCGGCGACGACCCACCACGGCGAACCGATGATCGACATGCCGGCGAACGTGCCGAAAACGGCGACGCCGGTCATCTCGACTCCGACCCAGGGGCCGGGCTCTTCGGCGCGAAAGGCGAAGCCGACATAGAGGAAGGACAGCGCGATCAGCGCATAGGCCGCGATGCGCTGGGCGGGCGCGCCCGACCAGCGGCAGAGCGCGATCAGGCCTAAGGCGAAGACCAGGCCGACCGCGGCGAAGATAGCTATTTCCGTAGTGTCGAGCATGACTTGACCATTCGCGCCGAGAAGCGCCGAGATGAGCGTTACGCCGAAGTCTATACGCGGGCGGCCCGCCTCGAACAAGCGCCGCATCGAAAAGGGGCACGAACCCTGCTATAGCTGCCCTAGAGGCGCGCAAAGGCGCGAATTGTTTCAAAGGTCGCGACAGCATGCAGCTTGAAGCGCAGGCGCAGGAAAAATCCGCCACGCTCACTCCCGCCGCGGGCGCCGAGCCCGACGCGGCGAAGGGCGACGAATCCCTAATCGACGACATTCGCCTTCTCGGTCGGCTGCTTGGCGACGCGGTTCGCGAACATGAGGGCGCCGCCGCCTTCGAGCGCATCGAGACGATCAGGCGGCTCTCCGTCGCCGCGAGCCGCAACGGCGACGCCGAGGCGGACAGAAATCTCGACGCGCTGTTGCGCTCGCTGACCGCCGAAGAAGCGCGCACCGTCATCCGCGCCTTCAGCTATTTCTCGCATCTCGCCAATATCGCGGAAGATTTGCATCCGCTGCAGCAGCGCGCCCGCGCGCAAGCGAGCGGCTCGGGAGCCTTTGCCGGCGCGCCAAGCCTCGCCGCGACCTTCGCGCATCTGCGCAAGGCCGCGGTCGGCGCCGGAAAAATCGCTCAGGCGCTGGCGCACGGCTGGATTTCGCCGGTGCTGACCGCCCATCCCACCGAAGTGCGCCGCAAGAGCCTGCTCGACGCCGAACATGCGATCTTCAAGCTGCTCGCCGCGCGCGAACATATGCGCGGCAAGGCCGAGCGCGCGCAAAACGAGATGCAGCTGCGCGCCCGGGTATCACAGCTCTGGCAGACCGAGCTGCTGCGTCATTCGCGATTGACGGTGCGCGATGAGATCGAAAACACGCTGAGCTATTATCGCAGCACCTTCCTGCGCGAGATTCCACGACTTTACGCCGACATCGAACAGCGTCTCGAAGGATTGCGGGTGCCGCCCTTCCTGCGCATGGGCGCCTGGGTCGGCGGCGATCGCGACGGCAATCCAAATGTGACGGCGGAGTCGTTGTCGACCGCGATGCGCATGCAATGCGAAACCGTGCTGCGCTTTTATCTCGTCGAAGTGCATGAGCTTGGCGCGGAGCTTTCGATTTCGCGGCGCTACGCCGGCTGCACCAAGGCGCTCGAAGAGCTGGCGGCGCGTTCCGGCGACGACAATCCGCATCGCGACGACGAGCCCTATCGCCGCGCGCTGATCGGCGTGTATTCCCGCCTCGCCGGCACGCTGGAGAAGCTTACCGGCGGCCAGGCGGCGCGCCATGCCGTCGCGCCGGGCGAACCTTACGCCAATTCCTGGGCGCTGCTCGCCGATCTCGTCACCATCGATGAATCGTTGCGGGTTCATCAGAGCGAGGTCATCGCCACCCAGCGGCTTGAGCCGCTGATCCGCGCCGTCGAAGTCTTCGGCTTTCACCTGGCGACGCTCGATCTGCGGCAAAGCTCGGATCGGCATGAGGAGACCATCGCCGAACTTCTCAAGATCGCCCGCATCGTCGACGATTACGCCGCGCTGCCCGAGATTGAAAAACAGCAATTGCTGATGCGGCTGCTCAGCGATCCGCGGCCGGCGCGTCTGCCCGGCGCGACCTATAGCGAACGCGCCATGAGCGAATTGACGATCATCGAGCGCGCGCGCGAGATGCGCCAGCTCTATGGCGACGAGGCGATCCGCCATTACATCATCAGCCACACCGAGACGGTCAGCGACCTGCTCGAAGTGCTGCTGCTGCAGAAAGAATGCGGTTTGATGCGCGGCACGCTCGATCCGCGCGACGCGCAGGCCGTCATCGCCGATCTCATCATCGTGCCGCTGTTTGAGACGATCGACGACTTACGTAACGCCGCGCCGATCATGCGGGAATTCTATGCGCTTCCCGGCATCCTGAAGCTCGTGGTCAATTCCGGCGGGCAGCAGGATGTGATGCTCGGCTATTCCGACTCCAACAAGGACGGCGGCATTTTAACCAGCATCTGGGAGCTCTATCGCGCCTCGACTGCGCTCGCGGAGTTTTTCGCGTCGCTGACCAATGTGACCCTGCGCCTTTTCCATGGCCGCGGCGGCACCGTCGGGCGCGGCGGCGGACCGAGCTATGACGCTATTCTCGCCCAGCCGCCCGGCACGGTGAACGGGCAGATCCGTCTGACCGAGCAGGGCGAGGTGATCGCGGCGAAATACGGCAATCCGCAGATCGGCCATGTCAATCTCGAACTTCTTGTCGCGGCGACGCTCGAAGCGACGCTGCTCTCCGAGCACAAAACGCCGCCGCCGGAATTTCTCGAGGCGGCAGAAGAATTGTCGCAGGCCGGCATGGCCGCCTATCGTGGCCTTGTCTACGGGACCGAAGGCTTCGTCGATTTCTTCTTTTCGTCGACGCCGATTTCGGAAATCGCCTCGCTCAACATCGGCTCGCGTCCCGCCTCGCGCAAACCCTCGCGCCGGATCGAGGACCTGCGCGCCATCCCGTGGAGCTTTTCCTGGGCGCAGGCGCGCGTCGCGCTGCCCGGATGGTACGGCTTCGGTTCAGCGATCGCGCATTTCATCGAGACCGACGAGAAGCCGCGGCTCGCGCTGCTGCGCCGGATGAGCCAGGAATGGCCGTTCTTCCGCGCGCTGCTGTCGAACATCGACATGATCCTGTCCAAGACCGACATGTCGATCGCGTATCACTATGCCGGACTGGTCGAGGACAAAGCGCTCGCGGCGCGCATTTTCGGCAGGATCGAGGCGGAACATACGCGCGCCAATGAGGCGCTCGAAAAGATTCTCGGGTCGAAAGAGCGGCTCGCCGACAATCCGACTCTCGCGCGCTCGATCAGGCACCGTTTCCCGTACATCGCGCCGCTCAACTATCTGCAGGTCGAGCTCATCCGCCGCCATCGCGCGGGCGAGCGCGGCGAAGACATTCGCGAAGGCATCCTTATGTCGATCAATGGCGTCGCGGCGGGCTTGCGCAATACGGGTTAGGCGCGCGTCAAACGTCGGCGGCATGCGCCAGGGACACTATGCAGGATCATCGAAAGGGTTGAGTATCATGAGCGGTCCATTCAACGACATCAGCCTCGAAGAGCTGAAAGCAGGCCTCGCGACGGGCGCGGTCTTGCTCGTCGACGTGCGCGAAGCGGACGAATATGCGGCCGGCCATATCGCCGGCGCGATCTTTAATCCGCTGTCGAAATTTGATCCGAGCCAGCTGCCTGTCGCGGGCGACGGACAAAAACTCGTGATCTACTGCCGATCGGGGCGCCGCTCGGTGTCGGCGATGGAGCAGGCGCGGCTCATGGGCCGACGCGACGCGAACACGCATTTCGGCGGCGGCATTCTCGCCTGGGTCAACGCCGGCGAACCCGTGGTCGGCGGCATGTGAGACGCGCAGGCGCCGCGCTGTGCGTTGGTCGTCTCAGCAGAACCGTTCGCTTGGTCCGTGTCATTCCCGGCAGGCCGAAGGCCCGACCGGGAATCCAGAGCCGCCAGAGGATTGCTGGTCCTGCTCTGGATTCCCGATCGCGCGCGATGCGCGCGTCGGGAATGACAGTCAAGCGTTCAAAGGGATCTCGTATCCGAATCGAAGCGGCGTCACGACTCTTTGAGGCGGCTCATGAAGGATCAGTATCAAGCCATCAGCGGACAATATTCGCATGCGCGCAAGGATGACGTCACTGTTTTCCTCGAAACGCCATCGGTTGAATCCGCGCTCGGCGACATTGTTGGCGCGAGCGCCATCGACTATGCCTGCGGCACAGGCCATTACTCGCGGCTCTTGAAAAAACTCGGCGCAAATTCTGTGCTCGGCGTCGATGTGTCACCGGCGATGGTG
Organism: Methylocystis sp.; assembly: GCF_050246715.1. NCBI lineage: Bacteria > Pseudomonadati > Pseudomonadota > Alphaproteobacteria > Hyphomicrobiales > Methylocystaceae > Methylocystis > Methylocystis sp. Next base: position 15,473 of record NZ_JBFWVN010000026.1, on the reverse strand, counting down.
GCGGCCGCACAACAGGCGGAAAGCGAAAATCCGCTCGGAATCGTTTACAAGGTCAGCGACGCCGCGACGGCGGCGGTCTTCGGATCTTTCGATATCGCGACCGCCGTCTTTCTGTTCAATTACGCCAAGGACGAGCAGACGTTGGCGCTAATGTTCGACTCCGTGTCGGCAAATGTGATTCCCGGCGGCAGACTCGTCGCCGTTGTGCCGAATCCCGATTTCATCAATGGTCGAAACGATCTGGTCGCCTATGATTACGTTCTCGAAGAGATCGGCCAAGGACCCGAGAATCTGCGCGTGCGGATGAGTTTTATCGGCGATGATTTTTCGATCGAATTCACCCAATGGAGTCGTCGCGCTTGCGAGAGTGCGCTGGAGCAGGCGGGGTTCGTCGACGCCGAATGGACGCCATTTGCGGTCTCCAAGGAAGGAATTGAGCGCTACGGGCGGAAATTCTGGGACGCGATCCTCGCCAATCCGAAAAGCGTCGTGCTGAGCGCGCGACGAAAGCCGGGCTGAGAACGGCTTCAGTAAAAAGCTGCGGGGACGCGATGCTTCTTGTCGATACGGCGGATCGAGACGCTATCCAGAAGGCGCTCGATTTTCTTGGCGTGCAAGGGTTCACCACCAATCCAACCCTGATCGCCCGCGCCGCCGGCGCCGAAAGCCTGTCGCTCGACGAATATGTCGACGCGGCGCGCAAACTCTGCAAGATCGCCGCCGACATTGGCGCCATTCGCCATCTGATGATCCAGGCGGTCGGCGACGCCGACGGCGGGTTGCGGCAGGCGGCCATATATCTCGAAGAGCTGAAAGCAGCGCGCGGCAAGAAGCTGTGGATGAAGCTGACGCCGACGCCGACAAGCGTCGCCTGCTATCCTGCGCTGAAGCAAATGGGCTGCGCCACTCTGGTCACCGCCGTCTTCACCGCAACGCAGGCCTATGTTGCGATGGAGGCCGGCGCCGACGGCGTCGCCGTATATCTTGGCAGGCTCATGCGGCTCGAAACGGATTGGGAGAGGAATCTCCAAAACATCGCCGCGATCGTCAAGAGCGCCGATCGAACCTTGCTGCTCGCGAGCTTTCCCGATCGACGCACGGTCGATGTCGGACTTCGATATAGTCATGACATTACCATGCCGCCGGCTGTGCTCGACGAGCTGCTCGCATCCTCCCTGTCGCAGGAGGCGATCAAGGGCTTCGACGAAACAATTGCGTGGAAACGCTAAAAGAACCGAAACTCGTCGCAATGGCGGAACGTCGGCAGGTCGGCAGCAATGAAGGGCGCGCAATGAATCGCGAAATCTCGCGTCGGACGCTTTTGATCGGCTGCACGCTCACGCTCTGGATGACCGCTCGCGCTGCTGTTGCGAAGGCCTCGGGCCTCGCCGATTTTCTTCGCCTCAGCGCCGAACTGACTGGTCGCGCGCATCTTTCGCCTGAGGCAGCCCGGATTTATATGCGTAGTCTCGGCCTCGATCACAGAGGAAAAAACGCGCATCGTCTTTCACGCAGAATCGTCGCGGACTGGTATTCCGGCCAGACCATCGAGTCCGGACGCATGATCTGCGTCGATTACACCGGCGCGCTGATGTGGGACGCAATGGGATTTGCGCGGCCAGGCGGCGTTCCCGGCGAAGCCGGGAGTTGGGCCTTTGCTCCGACATCGGAGTGACGCGCCCGATATGGACCTTCATACCGACATATTGGTCATCGGCTCTGGCGTCGCCGGCGCGCTGGTCGCCTGCAGCGCGGCGCGAAAGGGCGCGAAGGTCGTCATCATGGAAGCTGGCCGCGAAGTGGATCGCGCCGCCGCCGTGAGTCGCTTTCAAAGCGCATTTCCCAAGACGCCCGAATCGGCCTATGCGCAATCCGCATTCGCGCCGCATCCCGAAACGGAGAAGCCCTACGGCTTCTATGCGCAAAAAGGACCGCATCCGTTCGGTTCGACTTATTTGCGCCAGGTCGGCGGCACGACATGGCATTGGCTCGGCTCGGCCATTCGGCTGGTGCCAGACGACTTCAAAATGAGATCGCTCTTTGGCCTCGCCGTTGATTGGCCAATTTCCTACGCCGATCTCGAACCATGGTATTGTCGGGCGGAGCAGGAGCTCGAAGTCGCCGGAGACAATGCCGACGAACTTGGTTCGCCACGCTCCGCCCTCTACCCTTTTCCGCCGATTGCGCAAAGCTTTCTCGATCTCGCATGGCGCGACGCCTTGCAGGCGTCGAACTATAAGGTGCGCCCAACGCCGCAGGCCCGACTGTCAAAACCGTCAGGCGATCGGCCGCCGTGTCGCGGCAGCGCCAGTTGCATTCCGATCTGTCCGATCCAGGCCAAATATGACGCGACTATTCACGTCGCGCGCGCGCAATCTCTCGGCGCGCGACTGCTGACCGAAACCTGCGCCAATTTCGTTGAATGCGCCGGAGACGGACGCGTCGAAGCGGTCAGATTCATGCGTTCGGATGGTTCGACGGGACGCGTCGTCGCGCGCGTCATCGTCATCGCCGCCAATGGCGTCGAAACGCCACGGCTTCTCCTGGCGTCGGCCTCGGAAGCCGCTCCCGCCGGCGTCGCCAACCGCTCCGACCAGCTGGGGCGAAATCTGATGGATCATCCGATCCAGCTCAGCTGGGCGCTCGCGCGCCGGCCGGTCTGGCCTTATCGCGGACCCGGCGCGACATCCGGAATCGAGAATTTCCGGGACCTGAAGGATCGCGCCGAGAATTCTGCGCTGCGTTTCGAAATCGGCAATGAAGGCTGGAGCTGGCCGAAGGGCGCGCCAGAGTCGACCGCGCGCGAACTGGCGATGAGCGGACTGCGCGGAAGGGCGCTCGATGCGGCGCTCAGGGATCAGACGTCACGGCATATCCGCATTGCCGCATTGACGGAGCAATTGCCTCTCGCGAGCAACAGGGTCACGCTTGATTCGACGCAGATCGAAAGGACCGGCCTGCCGCGCCCGGCGATCTTCTATCAACTCGACAGCTATATCCAACGTGCGCTCGCCAACGCCAGACATATGCATGAAGATATGTTTGCAAGAGTTGGCGTCGAAGCCTTTTGGCACAAGGATGGCGCGCAGGCCGCCGGCCATATCATGGGCACGGCGCGCATGGGCGATGATCCGGCGGCCTCGGTCGTCGACAGGAATTTGTGCGCTCACGGACATTCGAATCTTTTCATCGTCGGCGCTTCCGTTTTCCCGACCGGCGGAACCGCAAATCCGACGCTCACCATCGCCGCGCTCGCCCTTCGCGCCGCGGACGCGGTTCTTTCCGCTTTGAAGGAGTAGGCGGCGCAGCCGATATGCGATCCTGCTTACCGCGAAGCTCGCGCCTTGAAGGCCGCGCCGATCGCGTCCGCCGCATAAATTGCGTCCACAAGATTTGCGGTGTTCACCTCGAAAGGTTCGTTATGCGCGCTTTCGCCGGGAGCGACGGCGCGTTCGGCGATAGCCCGCGCCTTCTCACGCGGTAAACTTTGGAGACCGAGTTCGGCAAGCGTCACAGGCAGGCCGACCGAGACGCAAAAACCCATGGCCTCTTCGACCGTGGCGCTCGGCCTGCCTTCAAGAATAAGCTGCACCAAGGCGCCGAAGGCGACCTTTTCGCCGTGCAGCCGATCATGCGTTTCCGGCGCAGCGGTCAGCCCATTATGGACCGAATGCGCCACCGCAAGCCCACCCGACTCGAATCCAAGGCCGGAGAGCAGCGTGTTCGCCTCGATGATGCGTTCAAGCGCCGGCGTGATCGAGCCGGTCCGTGCGGCAGCGACGGCCGACGCTCCCTCCTCGAGCAGAGTTTTGTAGCAGAGCTCCGAAATCGCCGCGGCGGCGATCGTGCTCAGGCCGCCGACGACATTCTTTCGATGTGCGCGGATCGCGGCGTCCGCTTCGAAATGGGTGGCGAGCGCGTCTCCCATGCCGGAAATCAACAAGCGCACAGGGGCGCGCGCAATGATCGTGCTATCGACGAGAACGAGATCGGGGTTGCGCCGGTAATAGAGGTATTTCTCGAATAAGCCGTCCTCGGTATAGACGACCGACACCGCGCTGCAGGGCGCATCGCTCGACGCGGTCGTCGGACAGCAGACGACCGGCAGATCGAGTTCAGCGGCGACAGCGCGGGCCGCATCCAGCGTCTTGCCGCCGCCGGCGCCGACGATCGTCGAGGCGCAGACGCGCCGCGCCTCTTCCTTGCCGCGCGAAATCTCCGCAAATGAACATTCCCCGCCGAAATCCATCAATGCATAATCGAGTTCGGCGGCTTGAAACGTCTCGCGCCACGTCAGCTCCAGCTCCCTGCGGGCGCTGGCGCTTGCGATGATCAACGGCTTTTTCGCGATGCCGAGCCGCGAGAGTTCGGACGCGAGCGACCGCGTCGCTTCGCGGCCCTGAACATATCTCGCGGGAGAGCAGAAAACCGTCAGCATGTGGGCAATCCGACGCGAAGTGAAGAGTTGCGATTTGAGAGTAAATATGGCCACGACGCAATGCGCCTGCTGACCTCCTTAAGCGATTCATCGAGCGCGCTCAAACGGCGGATCGAGCGCGAACGGCGTCGCAGCATTGCGCGCACCCAAACGGGCCACATTACAAACTACGAGACATCGTCTAAAAAAGCGCTGGCTGTGCGCACAGTCCTGCCCGAGCGCGTCTCGGCGCCAAAATCCCGCCAACAGGGAATTTCGTAAAAAGAGCCTCGTTGCGGCGTTTTCATTTGCCTCCACACCCGTAAAATCTATGTGCTAAAGCGCGGACCCGGACTGTCGTGGATAAACGCAGCGCGCCAAGCGGATCAATTTTACGGTAGGGACAGGTGGCGGCATGAAAGGAAAAATCGGCCTCGAAGAGCATTTCTCGCATCCCGACACGCTTGGCCGCTCGCACGAATATTGCGTGGAGGCAAAATGGGGCGAGTTGAGAAGGCGTCTCATGGACGTCGGCGACGTTCGTCTGAAGCTCATGGATCAGCACGAGATGGAAATGATGATCATCTCGCTAAATTCGCCGGCGATCCAAGCAATCAGCGACGTTCCCAGGGCGATTGAGATGGCGAAGCAGGCGAATGATTTGCTTGCCGAACACGTCTCGAAAAGATCCGATCGGTTCCGCGCCTTCGCGGCATTGCCGTTGCAAGATCCGGAGGCCGCCGCCCTCGAGGCGCACAGGTGCATCTCTGACCTCGGTTTCGTCGGCGCGCTTGTCAACGGATTTTCGCAGGTCGGAGACGAAGAGTCGGCCGTCTATCTGGATGACGGCCACTACCAAGGTTTTTGGACTGAATTTGTGAAGCTAAACAGACCTTTTTACTTGCATCCGCGCGATCCTATCTCATCGCGGTCTCGCATCTACGACGGTCACCCTTGGCTGCTCGGTTCTGCATGGGCCTTCGGCGTGGAGACAGCGACGCATGCTCTCAGACTGATGGGCAGCGGTCTATTCGACCGGCATCCAGACCTCCAGATCATCATGGGTCACCATGGCGAAGGTCTCCCCTTTCTGATCTGGCGCGTCGATCATCGCGTTGCGACCGCGCCGAGAGGCATAAAGATCAAAAAGACTTTTCAGGAGTATTTCCATCAGAATTTCTACGTCACAACCTCTGGTTCGTTTCGGACACAAGCGTTGATCAACTCCATCTCGGAAATCGGCTCGGACCGGGTCCTATTCTCGACCGACTATCCCTTCGAGGAAATCAGCGACGCGGCGAAATGGTTCGACGCGGCGAGTATTGCTGAAAACGATCGGGAGAAGATTGGTCGCCTAAACGCGATCAGGCTTTTCAAATTAGCCGCCTAAACGATCGGCATTGATCTCACTGTTCCAAATGCCGCTCTTAAACTAACGTTTGAACTGGATCACGCGAGGCGCGCCGACCATGAGCCGCATCCTCCCTTAAGCAACGCCGCCGCCTGTTTCAAATCGTTTGATGACGGGTACTTACGCGCAGCCCTTACTTCAACTCCGAAGCGCGGCGGAGGCGGCCGCCACGCCCGCGTGAGCGCCCAGCAACGCGTCGAAGCCGCTTACCGACATCACCTCCTTCACATTGCCGCACAGCCCGCAAAGCGTGAGCGCGCCACCCAGCGATTTGGCTTTCTTCGCGACGATGAGAACCGCTCGCAAGCCTGCGGAGCTGACGTAATTGACTTCGGCAAAATCAACGACGACCCTGTTGGGTCCTTCTGCGATCAGCGCTGCGCATTGTTCTTCGAAAGACGCCGCCGAACTGCTGTCGATGCGGCTTTTCGGCCTGACCACAAGCAGCCCATCGGAAATCTCGTGCGTGAGCTCCATTTGCTTTCCCCGGTGACGGTTGCGCAATCGCCGTTTATTTATTGCGAAGTCCTGAAAGCCATAAACCCCTTTCCTGTCCGTCGTCCAGGCGCCGCCTCCTCGGGGAACGAAGATGACCGTAGCTTTAGATCGCCCACTAAGAGATGCGCCCGCATCGCAGATCGGCCTCGTCGAGGAATTTCTGCTGCTCACGCTGGAGGACAGCGGCGGCGAATTCGACAGCGTGCCCGAAATTTATCTCAACTGCGGAATCGCCGGCGCGGCGCTGATGGATCTCGCGCTGCGTGACCGCATCGACTCGGACCTCGATGGCGTCTTCGCGGTGGACACGACGCCAACGGGCAACGAGATTCTTGATCAGGCGCTCGCCGATATCGTTATCGAGCCGCGTCGTCTCGGCGCGCAACATTGGATCACGCATCTGTCGCGCAGCGCCCCCGCCATGCGCCAGGCCGCGCTCTCCAATCTCTGCGCGCGCGGGATTCTGCGCCAGAGCGATCACGCCTTTCTCTGGGTGCTCAAGGAACGTCGCTATCCAGTCGTCGATGGGCAAAAGCGGCAGGAGGCGAAAAAGCGTATCCTCGCCCTACTTTATAATGACGATATTCCCACGCCTGCCGACGCCGCGCTGACGTCGCTCGCCGACGCCTCCTTCGTCTTTGAGCGCATCCTAACGCCGAAGGAACTCGAGAGGGTCAGGCCGCGCATTCGCCAAATCGCGCGCATCGATCTCATCGGAGGCGAGATCGCGCGCACGGCTCATCAGGTGAATCTCGAGACGCGCGCCGCCGAGCGGCGGACGGTGCTCGCAGGCCTAGCTGGCAATGTGGTCGAATGGTACGATTTCGGGGTCTATGGTTTCTTCGCGGCGACGATCGGCGCGCAATTCTTTCCTTCTGAAGATCCTTCCGTTTCGCTGATCGCCTCGTTCGGCGTGTTCGCCGTGGGCTTCATCGCGCGTCCGCTCGGCGGGCTGCTCTTTGGCCATATCGGCGACCAGCTGGGCCGGCGCGCGGCGGTCGTCAGCTCCGTCATCTTGATGATCGTTCCGACCCTGCTGATGGCGCTTCTGCCGACCTATCGGCAAATCGGCCTCGCAGCCCCTTCGCTCCTGATTCTGTTGCGCCTGGCGCAGGGCCTCGCCGTGGGCGGCGAATATACGACATCCATGGTTCTTCTCGTCGAAGATGCCCAGACCCGCCGGCGCGGCTTTGTCGGCAGTTTCGCCCCCTTCGGCGCGCTGGGCGGCTTGCTTCTCGGCTCGGCGGTCGGCGCGGCGCTCACGGCCTTCCTGCCCGAGACGGCCACCGCTTCGTGGGGATGGCGGCTCGCGTTCTTCACCGGGTTGCTCATCGGTCTCGTCGTCTTTGTCATTCGCCGCCGCCTGCCGCCCGATCCCGCGATCGTCCAGACGGAGGAAGCGCGCAAATCGCCGCTTCTCGACGCCTTCCGCACGCAGTGGCGCACGATCTTCAAGGTCGTCGGCTTCACGCTCGGCAATGGCGTCGGCTTCTATCTCTGCTTTGTCTATGTCTCGACCTGGCTGAAGGAACAGCAGCATCTTTCCGCCTCGACAGCGCTAACGCTCAACAGCATCGCTCTGTTCTTCATGCTGATCATGACGCCGCTCGCCGGCGCGCTCTCTGACAGGATCGGGCGCAAACCGGTGCTGATCATGGGCGCGTGTGGGCTCGCCCTATTCTCGTGGCCGCTATTCTGGCTGATGAGCAGCCCGCATCTCGGCGCCATCCTGGCCGGACAATGCGCGTTCGCGCTGTTCATGTCCTGTTATGGCGCAAGCCCGGCCTTTCTCGTTGAAGCCTTCCCCAAACATGTCAGATGTTCTGGCCTCTCCGTCGGCTATAACCTCTCGCTCTCGGTTTTCGGCGGAACGGTTCCAATGGTTGCGGCGTCCCTCATCAAGCTCACCGGAAACCCACTGTCTCCGGCGTTCTATCTTTCGCTTGCGGCGATCATCTCCTTGTCGATGGCGCTGCTCATCGGCCCCGACTCGGAAGAAGCAGCGACGCCTTGATTGGCCCCCAACCGACGCGGCGCGTCAGCCTTAGCGTCACCGACGGCGATATTTCGAACGCCGTCGGCTGGATCGCGTCCGAGTCCGAGGCGCTCGGCGTGACTGAGCGGCAGCGTTTTGGCGCGCAACTTTGCGCCGAGGAGATCCTCATCAACGCCGTGAGTTACGGCGGGCGTCCGCATCTGACCTTCATCATCACGCTCGAATTTCTCGACGATCGACTCCGCCTGACTCTCCAGGACGATGGCGCCGCGTTCGATCTTACCGAGGCGCCTGCGAGAAACATTGACGCCACGCTTGAACAAGCGCAGCCGGGCGGATGGGGCGTCGCCCTGGTTCGCCGCTTCGCGGATCATGTCCATTGCCGTCGTGATGGCGACACAAACGTCGTCGTTCTTGATTTCGTCGGCGCGCCTGACGCATGACTGCGCCCGACAAGGACCCGTTGGAGATCATGAATCCCGCGACGCGCATTGCGATTGAAAAGCTTCTGGCGACTGCGCGCAGGATTGACTTGCAAACCGGCGACACGCTCGTTCGGCAGGGCGAGGCGAGCGACTCCGGCTTCTTCCTCGCGGAAGGCGCTGTCCAAGTCTATGCGGAAACAGCCTATGGCGCCGCGCCGCTCGCGACGCTGGAGGCGCCGCGTCTCATCGGCGAAATCGGCGCCTTCGCCGGACTGCCCCGAACGGCCAGCGTCAAGGCTATGACAGCTGCGCGCCTGTATGAGATCAGCCGCAGCGAACTTGTCGAGCTCGGCCGACAGTCGCCCGATCTTCTTTTGGCGGCGCTGGAGCAGCTCGGCCATCATATCGCGACCGTAAATGAAGCCTTGGCGCTTTACGCCAACGCCCTCGCTGCGCTCGAAGAACGCGAGTTCGACAGCCGCATTCTTGCGGATCTCGACAATCCGCCGCCGGCGCTTGCGACTTTCGCGGCGGCGTTCCATCGGTTTGCCACCGAGATTATCGGAAAGCGACGCCGCGAGGATGAAATGGCGAGCGCGGCGCTCATCCAGCAGTCGCTCCTTCCCAAGGAGGCAACGATCAATGACCGCCGGCAAGACGTGGAAATCGCCGCGCGGATGCGGCCGGCCCGCGACATCGGCGGCGACTTCTATGATTTCTTCGTCCTGGACGACGACAGGATCGCCTTCGCGATCGGCGACGTCTGTGGCAAGGGAACGCCTGCAAGCCTCTTCGCATCGATCGTGGTGACGCTTCTAAGAACGCTTGGCCGCGACCGACAGGATGTCATGACGGTTGTCAATCGCGCAAACGTTCTGCTTTGCGAGGATAATGACGCGGCTATGTTCGCGACCGTATTTTTCGGCGTTCTCGATCTACGCGATGGCGAGATAAGCTACGCCAACTGCGGCCATGTCGCCCCGGCGCATCTCTCCGGGAGTGGACAGATCACGCGCCTCAGAGCGACAGGCGCAGCGCTCGGGATCGATCCCGCCCGCGACGCTCAGGCGATGACGAGGCGGTTTGAACCGGGCGACAAACTCATCCTGGTCACAGACGGCGTTACGGAGGCAATGAACGCCGCAAAGGAGGAATTCGGAGAGCAGCGGTTCGTGGCGGTGATCGAGACAGGGCCGCAGGAGCCGCCTCAGGATTTGGTGTCGCGACTCTTTGCCGCCGTCGACGCCTTCGCGAAGGGTGAGGAGCAGTCGGATGACATCGGCTGTCTGACGATCGAGCGAATACGTCGCTAGGCGCCGCGGAACTGAGAAAGGCATTAGACATACGCCGCGCTCCAGGGAAAAGGGAACGCCGCCCGTTACCCGATTGTCACTTATTTACCTGTCGGGCTTCGTCCCCCGGATCAGAGAAAGCAGATCGGGTCAAGTTGCTGTCGAGAGGTCGCCTTTTCGCCCGCAGAGATATGCAACGCGTTTGCATTCGCGAAAAATAGGTTGACGACATGCGAGCTGCGCAGGAAGTTTGGTAGTCTCATCCCGGTCTACAATCGTTCCCAGAGTCGGCCTGACCGAACGGCCGTGACGTTCGCGTTCTTGGCTTGATGCTTCAGTCGGAAAGCGGGCAAATGCGCAACTACCTGAAGTTTTACATTGAAGGGAAGTGGGTCGAACCCGCAACGCCGAAGACGCTTGAGGTGATCAATCCCGCCACAGAAATGGTATGCGGCCAGATCTCGCTGGGTTCGATCAGTGATGTTGATCGCGCCGTCAATGCTGCGCGCGAGGCCTTCACGACCTTCTCGCAGACTGGCCGGAAGGAGAGGGTCGAGCTGCTTCAACGGATCGTTGCTGAACTCGACAAGCGCCACGAGGACTTAGCGAAGGCGATCACAGAGGAAATGGGCGCGCCGGTTTGGCTAGCGCAGCGCGCCCAAGCCGCCATGGGCCGAGCGCATTTCATCACTGCGATTCAGGTGCTTGAGAATTACAAGTTCGAGGAGCTTCGCGGCACGACGTTGATTGTCAAGGAGCCGATTGGCGTTTGCGGCTTCATTACGCCGTGGAACTGGCCGCTCAACCAGATCGCCTGCAAGGTCGCGCCTGCGCTGGCGACGGGCTGCACAATTGTCTTGAAGCCTTCCGAAATCGCGCCTTTCTCGGGCCAGATCTTCGCCGAAGTCCTCGACGCGGCGGGCGTCCCGCCTGGCGTATTCAATCTTATCAATGGCGACGGCCCGACGGCGGGCGCCGCAATCAGCTCGCATCCTGGCGTCGACATGGTGTCCTTCACGGGTTCAACCCGTGCGGGCGTCGAGGTGGCAAAGAACGCCGCGCCAACCGTCAAGAGGGTGAGCCAAGAGCTGGGCGGCAAGAGCCCGAACATCATCCTCGAAGATGCTGACATGAAGAGCGCCGTCGTTGATGGCGTGCGCGCAGTCATGATGAACTCGGGTCAATCCTGTAATGCGCCGACGCGCATGCTCGCGCCACAAACAAGGATGGACGAGGTCATCGGCATCGCCAAAGCGGCGGCGGAAGCGACGACGGTCGGCGATCCGAATGGCAATGCTCAAATCGGGCCAGTCGTTTCCGAGGCGCAATGGATGAAGATCCAGCGCCTGATCCAGACAGGGATTGAAGAAGGCGCGAGCCTCGTCGCCGGCGGCACAGGCAAGCCTGAAGGCCTGGAAAGGGGCTATTACGTCAAGCCGACCGTCTTTGCGAATGTTTCAAACAATATGACAATCGCTCGCGAGGAGATTTTCGGGCCTGTTGTGTCGATCCTGGGCTACGATACGATCGACGAGGCGGTCGAGATCGCCAACGACACCCAATATGGTCTCGCAGCTTATGTTTCTGGGAAGAACTTGGATAAAATGCGAGAAATCGCTTCTCGTCTACGGGCGGGCCAAGTGAACCTAAACAATGCGCCCATGGATTTGATGGCGCCTTTCGGCGGCTATAAGGCCTCCGGCAATGGCCGGGAATGGGGCGACTATGCATTTGCCGAATTTTTGGAAACAAAGGCGATCCTGGGCTTGACACAATAAAGCGCAACACAGCGCTAGGATCATTGGCGTCAAGGATGAGTTGTCGAGGCTTGCGCATCGATCCATTCGCACACGCGGGGAAAGACATCCGGGAGGTCTAAAACGAGATGGTCGCCACCCGACACGCTCACAAATGTCTTCGGCTCATTAGCGAGCGCGAATAGGCTTCTGGCTGAATTCATCGGAATGACGTCGTCCTTCTCTCCGTGCACCATAAGCACAGGAATATGGACGTCACGGATCGCGAGATCGGAACGGAAACGATCGAGCATCAACCAATTGACCGGAAATATCGGGTAGAGCGTACGGGCAACGTCGAGCGCCGATAGATAAGGCGCTTCGAGGACGATTGCTGAGGCGGCGTGGGTGGCGGCGAGCGCAATGGCGACGCCCGTGCCAAGCGACGCCCCCATCAGAATAATGCGGTGATTGTTGTAGCCAAGCGCTCGAGCTTCACGATACGCAGCTTCACTGTCTCGGATCAAGCCGGCCTGCGTTGGAGAACCGGTCGAGCCGCCATAGCCGCGGTAGGAAACGGCGAGAAGACCGTAACCCCTGTCGAGAAACAGGCGGAAACGAGGGACCCGATCAATAAGCGCGCCGCCGTTGCCATGAAAATAGAGAATGAGCGGCCGACCGTTTCTCGGCGCAAAATGCCAAGCGACGAGCGTTTCTCCGTCATCGGTTCGAACGCGCAGATCTTCTCCGCCGTTCAGGCCGCTTTGCGCCAGTTGCGTGAGATGAGGGTCGGGAAAATATTGGAGCTTACGCTGAACGGCGGCCAAGACGACGGCGGCCAAAATATAAGTCCCGGCGAGCGCCGTCACTGTCCCTAAGAGAAGGCTCATATCGACGTTGTCACGTTGGCGAGCTTTTCTTGTCAATAGCGCCCGCCTCGCTGCGAACCCTCGCCCACGAAAACAAAGGCGCGTCTGAGGCCCGCGGATCAAGAACGCCATCGAAATCGGCGATCCCGGCTCAATATGACAATGCCGGCAGATTGCAGACGCTCAGCGTCGCTGGGCGATCATTTCTTCCTGACATCGATCCAGACATAGCCCGGCCGTGCAGGCGCCGATGCGCGCAGGGAGGCTCTCGCCTCGTGCGCCGCCGTAACGAAAGAGTGTCCGATGCCGAGGCGCATCAACTCTCTCCGGACAGTTTTGGCCCGTCGCGCGGACAGACGCGCGGTTTGTTTGGCGCTGCCGCCAGCATCGCTATGCACGCCGACCACAGCGTGCGTGCCTGGATATTCTCTCAATGTTTCTGCAAGTTTTTGAAGCTCTTCGCGCGCGGCCGCCGTGAGCGTCGCCGCGCCAGGATTGAAGGCGACCCGACCGAGTTCGAACGAAGCTTCCTTTCCAGGCCCGTTTGCTAGGAACGAGCGGAGTCTGGTCTCGAAGTCTGGCGCCTCGACACTCTTTGGATTTGCATTGGCGGCAGCTTCGCTTTGCGGCAGCGGCGCCGGAGCTGTTTCGACGGACTTCTCTCCATCGCTGGCGGCAGCTTCGCTTTGCGGCGGCGGCGCTGGAACTGTTTCGACGGACTTCTCTCCATCGACGGATTGAGACTCAAGGTCATTTACCTTCGAAGCAGAGCCCATGATCGGGCTCGAGGGGACTTGAGGGGTGAACAGCCACACCAATCCCAAGATAATGGCGACAGCAATAGCGAGACCTAGCGCCGTCCCAAAAGGACGCAGGCCCTTTTGCTCGGAGAGCATCAGATCCGCTTGGTCAATGTCGCGCTTGCGCTCGATCTGCGTCAGCAGCCGGCCTCGGTATTGGCTCCACACCCAAGCCTGCGGAACTCCTGCGCCATCGGCTTCGCGCCGCCCTATTTTGCCTGCGGCCATCATCGATCTCACAGTCCTGACGGTAAGGAAAACGCCACGCCAGAGTCGCCTTCATCGGCTGGCGTCGCGCCTATGCTCTATTTAGGGCTACAAGCGCGGGAGTTGATATTATGAACATCGAAGCGATCATCTTCTATGTTATCTTCATCGACGCGATCAGCGCCAATCTCTTAGTCCTATTCGGGAGCGAGTGGCACGTCCGACATTTCCGAACATTGTCTCGCTGGTTTCCAGCGGCCGAAGGCTGGGCGCTCTACTATTTGGCGCTCGTCTTGTGGGTGGGTTCGCTTCTCTACCGCGCCGGCAAGCTAATTTGATCCCCGCATTGAACAGCGTGAGCATCCGCACACTCTGATGCCGGACCGATATGGCGGAGCTCGTCAAGGCCAAAAAGGAGCGATCTAGCGGTTGCCGACCATCACGACCCAAGAGAGTGAGCTGCTGAAGCCCGTATATGCGCGACGCGGCTTTCTTCCGGAAACTGATCCGCTCGCCGCCTTTCCGTCGAGTTCGCCTTATGCCGCGCTCGACGAAATCGGGCGCGATCTACCCAGCCTCCTCCATGACAAAGGGTTCCGGGCCTATGCGCGCGCTTTGCGCATTCCAAAGTGGGAAGGCGCTGCTTCCGAGACGACTCTTCCGCAGCTTCGTCTCTATTATGTGCGAGTCGGGTTTCTGGCGTCCGCCTATGTTAATCAAGTCGGAGAGGAACCGGCTACGACTCTCCCCCACAACTTGGCCGAACCGCTCACTGATGCGGCGAAACGGCTCAAACGCCCGCCGATCCTCAGTTACGATGGCTATGCTCTGTACAATTGGAAACGCTTGCGCAAGGACGGGCCGATCGCGCTGGGAAACATCGATACGATCCAGAACTTCGTCCATATGTACGACGAGCATTGGTTCATCCTGGTGCATGTCGAGATCGAAGCCATCGGAGCGGAAATTCTGGGAGCGATTGCGACGATCAAGCGCAGGCTGATTGAAGATCGAGCTGCTGATCTTAGCGCGGAGCTTTGGCGCATCGAAAAGGCCGTACGACGACAGGTGGAAGCGCTAAAACGCATTCCTGAGCACATGGATTCCAGTCTTTATTACAAGACCTTCCGACCCTACATCCGATTTTTCGAAAATGTGACGTACGAAGGCGTCGACCAAACCGCTATGCAGTTTCGTGGCGAGACAGGCGCGCAAAGCAGCATCATGCCGACGCTCGTCGCTTTTATGAAGATCCCTCATAAGCGCTCCGTACTCACGGATCATCTCGCTGATATGCGCAAATACATGCCGGCCGAGCATCGGGCGTTGATCGAAGAAGTTGAGGCGATGCCCGACATCCGCAGCCCCGCGAACAAAAGCGCCTACAACGCAATTTTGGAGGCGATGGCGGCTTTCCGGCGGGTCCATTACGGCTGGGCTGAGGAATATATCAATCGTTGGACTGATGATCCACGAGGAACAGGCGGCACTCCCTATATGCAGTGGTTACGACAGATGCTCGTCGAAACCGAGGAGCGCCGTCTTTAAGTCGAAAGCGTGCGACTTCCCCCTTGCTCCGCGAAAGATCCGATGCTCGGCGCTCCAGCAGCTTCGAAGGCGTCGCGAGGGATTTGTCGCGTCGTCGAACGATCGACGTGAGTGGCGGGATCAAAGCCTGACATATTTGCCTAAATCGTCATCCGTGAAGAACTCGCAAGGCGTTGACGTGACGAAGTTTTGAGACCTGCGGAAGTAATCGTTTCCGCAGGTTTTCACTGCGCGGGATGCTGTTTGCTTGCAAATTGATCCGGCGCCGCTGTCG
>NZ_JBFWVN010000025.1:0-42963 GCF_050246715.1 Methylocystis sp. | reverse complement strand
CGGTGGTGACGCGTCCCGGTCCGCCGGCGCTATGGCCCGCCGGCCCTCGATGCACAGGGCCGCGCGCGCCGCCGACGTTGATGGTGGGAAGCGCCTGCTGCGCCTCGGCGGCCGAGGCGACGAACAGACTGAGCACAGCGAGAGAAGCTCCTTTGAGGAGGCGAGACCGACGGATCATGACGAGCGTTCCTTGGCGTCGAAGCTAATCGACGCAGCAGGAGAGGCGAGCGGCGGCGTTGAACGCGGCGTTCGTATAAAAAAGTGGTGAATCCGCTATGCGCAGCGGAGGAACGATCGAACCGACGCGCCTTGCGCGCGCCCGTCCGGCCGGCTCAGCCCCGCGAGAGGGGCGGCCCCCGAGCGCTTTGCGCGCGCGACGACCGTCCAAAGAGCGGCCGAGCGGCGTGGATGGGCGCGTCGATCAGCGCATATTCGCCGCGCGCGAAGACATATTCCGTTACCAGGGAAATCGAGGCCGCCGGCGGCGCGCCGCACAAGAGACAGGACTGGCAGTTGTGTCTGCGTCCCATTCTGTCGTCGGGCGCCGTCTGTTCGCCTGCCCGCACAAAATGACACTGAGCTGAAAGCGCTTCCTCGGGAGAGATCGAAGCGGCGCGCGCCAATCCGGCTCCGCCGGCGACGGTCTGCATGACCATCGCCAACACAAGCAGCAGCGCGCGAAGCGTCGTGAGCCGCATTTCAATCCCACTCAGCGTGACAGTGCATTATTTACAATCAACTGTCTTCGAGATAGTCGCGGAATGACGAAAAAAGCGAAAAAGGTGCCATTGTGTCTATTCCGTCACAGTGGGCGGCCGCGCCGCACATCCGCGCAATCAAATGCCTAATCAAAGGCATTTCCCTTTGCCGGCGCGCATTCTAATCTTGCGCCCATGTACATCGCCATCACCAGAGACATACAGATCACCGCGCTTCCCGACTTTCTGCCGGACCGCTCGGACCCCGACCAGGATCGCTATGTCTGGTCCTATACGATCGAAATCGCCAATCTCGGGCGCACTCGGGTGCAGCTCCTGTCGCGTCACTGGATCATCATCGACGCGAACGGGCGCCGCGAGGAGGTGCGCGGACCGGGCGTGGTCGGCGAACAGCCGGTGTTGGAGCCTGGCGAAACCTTTCGCTACGCCTCTGGCTGCCCGCTCACCACGCCTTCCGGCATGATGCAGGGCAGCTATCGCATGGTCACCGACGCCGGCGAAACCTTCGACGTCGAAGTCCCCGCCTTTTCGCTCGACAGTCCGCTGTCGCGCCCGACCCTGAATTAGGCGGGCGAGATGGACCGCATTGAGGACGCGATCGACCTGCTCTCCCGTTTGGTCGCTTTCGACACGGTCAGCTCCAAATCCAATTTGCCGCTGATTGATTTCGTCGAATCCTATTTGCGCGACCAGGACGTGCCTTTTGCCCGCGCGCCGAACGCCATGGGCGACAAAGCCGCGCTTTTCATCACGATCGGCCCGAGCGTCGATGGCGGCGTGCTGCTTTCGGGCCACACCGACGTCGTGCCGGTCGCGGGACAGGCCTGGAGCGCAGATCCTTTCACGTTGCGTCGGGACGCCACTCGCCTTTATGGGCGCGGCGCGGTGGACATGAAGGGCTTCGACGCCGCCTGTCTCGCGATGATTCCGGCGTTCAAGGCGGCGCGGCTTTCCCGCCCGATCCATATTCTGTTGAGCTATGACGAGGAGACCACTTGCCTGGGGCCGCAGGACGTGATCGCCCGCTTCGGTGCCGACCTGCCCCGCCCGTCAGCGGTCATCGTCGGCGAGCCGACCTCGATGGAGGTCGCCGACGCCCATAAAAGCGTGACCACTTTTACGACGCGGGTGCGCGGCTTCGAAATCCATTCGGCCAATCTCAATCACGGCGTCAGCGCCGTCCATGTCGCCTGCAAGCTCGTCTGCGAACTCGAACGAATCGGCGAGGCGCTGCGCGCGGCGGGCGACCCGAGCGGGCGCTTCGATCCGCCCTTCTCGACCATTCACGTCGGCGTCATTCATGGCGGAACGGCGCGCAACATCGTCGCCAAGGATTGCGAATTTCTTTGGGAGGTTCGAGGACTGCCCGGCGCGCCGGCAAGCATCGTTCGGGATCGGCTGGAGGCCTATTGCGACGAGCTGAGGCGATCCATTTTTGTCGGCTTTCCCGACGCAGGGATTGAGACCACGGTGGAAAACGAGGTTCCCGGCCTTGCGCCTCAGCCGGGCTCCGAGACCGAGACCCTGGCGCTGCGGCTCGCCAAGCGAAATGCGACGATCGCCGTGCCCTATGCGACCGAAGCGGGCCAGTTTCAGCGGGCGGGAATGGCGGCGGTCGTCTGCGGTCCCGGCCGCATCGACCAAGCGCACCAGCCCGACGAATATATCGACATCGCCGAGTTGGCCGCCTGTTTGGAGTTCCTGCGCGGGCTCGCGCGGGAGCTTCAATCATGAATTCGCGACAGCATCGCATTTGCTGAGCGCGGAAGCGGTCTCTCGGACGAGCGGCGCCTGAGAGACCGAGATAAATCGACGGGTCGCCGAGGCGATCAGCAGACCCAATGCCACCGGCCGTACCACCAGCGCCAGCAGGCGCCGCCGCCATTCCAGCCGCCCCAGCCCCACGGCCCATACCAGCCGCGGCCATACCAGCCGCCATGCCAACCATGGCCGCCATGCCAACCGTGGCCGCCGTGCCAGCCGTGGCCGCCGTGGCCGCCGTGCCAGCCGCCTGCGGCCACAGGGGAAGAGGCGAAGACCGCTCCCGCCAGCAGCGCGGCGCATGCAACTTTCTTCAACATGACTTTTCTCCTAAGACACTGACGCCGTGAGGCGCCGCAGATCGACTACGCTGCTGGGCGGCGATGGAGCGTGCGCGGCCACACGTTGGGCGCCCTGCGCGCACATTGCGCAACGTCGGCGGGACGGCATTGCTTTCGTGAAGTGAGCGGCTATAGTCCGCGCCCGTTCCGGCGCTTTAGGAATGAACACGCGCGCCGGGCTTCGAGCCTTCGAGCCTTTAAAGAGATGTCGCGATGAAGCTGATCCCTGACGCTTTGGCGCAAGCCCAGCCGTCACCGCCCGCCGCCGAAGCGCCTGCCTCGCCGCCGGTTGAGCCGAGCGCCCCCGCTGCGCCGACGCCGCCAGGCCTGCCGCATCCGCCCGCCTCGACTCAAACCGGGCAGTTGGCCGAATCCAAGCCAGAGGCGGCGCAGCCTCCGACCATGCCGGAAATGCTCGGGCAGCTCGTTCCCATCTTCGTGGTGATGGGCATCGTGTATATACTTGTCATACGCCCGCGCTCCCGCCGTGAGAAGGACGCGGTCGCGCAGCTTCGAAACGTGCGTCGCGGCGACACGCTCGTCACCACGAGCGGGTTCGTCGCCAAGGTGACGAAATCGATCGACGACGCCGAAGTCGAAGTCGAGCTCGCGCCCAATGTGCGGGTAAGAATGCTGCGCACCGCCATCGCCGAAGTGCGCGCCAAGGGCGAGCCGGTGAGGGACGAGCCGCCGCCAGCCAAGTCCGGCGGCGCAAAAGGCGGCGCAAGAGCGGCGAAGTCCGGCGAGACCAAGCCGACCGAAACCAAGTCGAGCGACGCAAAGACCAGCGACGCCAAGGCCAGCGACGCCAAATCCGGCTCGCAGAGCTGACGCCCTCCTTTCGACCCCCTAGCCGATAGCAGGACGATGCTGCGATTCTCGACCTGGAAATTCTTCGCCATTGTCGCGATGACTCTCGCCGCGGTGCTCATCGTCGCGCCGAGCATGTTGTCGGCGTCTCACTATGAGGAGCTGAAGTCGCGTCTGCCCTCCTGGCTGGTGCCGCCGACCATCGTGCTCGGCCTCGATTTGCAGGGCGGTTCGCATGTAATGCTCGAAGTCGATCAGGCGGACTTGATCGCCACGCAGATCAAGAACCTGCGCGACGACGTGCGCCGGATCCTGAGGGAGGAAAAGGTCGCCATCACCGGCGGAATCGGCACGACTGCGCGCGGGGTCCAGGTGCGTGTGGCTGACGAAGCCGACCGCGAGAAAATTCTCCCGAAGCTGCGCCAGCTGCGCAACGGCTTCAGCAACGCGCTCATGGGCGGCCCGTCGCCGCTCGACGTCGAGACGTCGCCAGACGGCATCATTCGCGTGACCCTCACCGACGCGGGCATCACTGACAAATCACGCAAGGCGGTCGAGCAGTCGATCGAGGTCATTCGCCGGCGCGTCGACGCGCTAGGCACGCGAGAGCCGAGCATCCAGCGGCAGGGCGACGACCGCGTGCTGGTGCAGGTGCCGGGTCTCCAGGACCCCGAGACTCTCAAGGAAATTCTTGGCAAGACCGCCAAGCTCGAATTCCGCCTCGTCGCCGAACCCGGCCAGAATCCGTCGGAAACCGAGGAGCTCGATCAGGTCGAGCAGGAAGGCAAGATCGCGGTTGAAAAGCAGGTGATGGTCAAGGGCGAGGATCTCACCGACGCGCAGCCCGGCTTCGACCAGCAGAGAAGCGGCGAGCCGGTCGTCAATTTCCGCTTCAATATTCGCGGCGCCCAGTCCTTCGGCGAAGTCACCTCGAAAAATGTCGGAAGGCTGTTTGCGATCGTGCTCGATAATAAGGTGATTTCCGCGCCGCGAATCCTGACCCCGATCACCGGCGGCTCAGGCCAGATTTCCGGGCGCTTCACCGTCGAACAGGCAAATAATCTCGCGATCCTGCTGCGCGCCGGCGCGCTGCCGGCGAAGCTCAACATCGTCGAGGAGCGCACCGTCGGGCCTGGCCTCGGTCAGGATTCGATCGACGCCGGCAAACGCGCCGCCTACGTCGGCGCAGGACTCGTCGTCGTCTATATGCTCGTCACCTACGGCGTCTTCGGCGTCTTCGCCAATCTCGCGCTTTTTGTGCATATCGCCTTCATTTTCGCCGGCCTTGTGCTGCTTGGCGCGACTCTGACGCTGCCGGGCATCGCCGGCATCGTGCTCACGATCGGGATGGCTGTCGATTCGAACGTGCTGATCTACGAGCGCATTCGCGAGGAGAATCACGCCGGGCGCTCGATCCTCGCTTCGCTTGACGCGGGCTTCACCCGCGCCTTCGCGACCATCGTCGATTCGAACGTCACCATGTTCGTCGCCGCTGCGATCCTTTATTTTCTTGGCTCGGGACCGGTGCGCGGCTTCGCCGTGTCGCTTGCGCTCGGCATTCTAACGACCATTGTCACCGCGGTGACCATGACGCGCATCATGATCGCCGTCTGGTATCATTACGCGCGGCCGACGAAACTGCCGATCTGAAGGGGCGACCTTTATGAAACTTCTGCGCCTCGCCCCGGAGAACACCAAATTTCCGTTCATGCGGTTTCGCCGCGTGAGCTATCCTTTCTCGGCTCTGCTGTCGCTGATCGCCGTCGCCCTCTTCGTCTTCAAGGGCATGAATTTCGGCATCGACTTCGCCGGCGGCACGGTGATCGAACTGCGGGCGAAGTCGGGCGCCGCGGAAGTCGGCACGCTCCGCACGATGGGCGAGAATCTCCATCTCGGCGACATCGAAGTGCAGGCCTTCGGCAATCCGGCCGACGCGACCCTGCGCTTCGGTCTGCAACCGGGCGGCGACGTCGCCCAGCAGGCGGCGGTCGAGCGGGTGCGCGACGCGGTCGGCGCCTATTACGATCTGCGGCGCGTTGAGGTCGTCGGCCCGCGCGTTTCTAATGAATTGGTGCAGTCGGGAACGCTCGGCGTCGTGCTCTCGATCATCGCGGTGCTGAGCTATCTGTGGTTTCGCTTCGAATGGCAATTCGCGATCGGCGCGGTGATCGCGACGATGCATGATCTGCTGCTCACCGTCGGCTTCTTTTCGATCACCCAACTCGAATTCAACACAACCTCGATCGCCGCGATTTTGACCATCGTCGGCTATTCGTTGAACGAGACGGTGGTGGTGCTCGACCGTATTCGCGAGAATATGCGGAAATACAAGAAAATGGCGACGGCCCAGATGGTCGACATGTCGATCAACGCCGTACTGCCGCGCACGATCATGACCGCGACGACGGTGATGCTTGCTTTGTTTGCGCTCGTCGCTTTCGGCGGCCAGGTGATCCGCTCGTTCTCGATTGCGATGATCTGGGGCATTTTCGTCGCCACCTATTCGTCGATCTTCATCTGCTCGCCGATGCTGATCTATCTCGGTCTGCGCAATGAGGACGCCGACAAGGCGGCGGCGCAAAGCCACGAGACTGAGCGCAAGGCCGCGACCGCCGCTTCTGCGAAGGACGAGGCGGCCGAGGCGCCTAGCGCCGCGCCGACGGCGCCGCCCGCAACGACGGAAAAGACTCCCGCGCCCGCTCGCAAGGCGGCCGGCAAGCGGGCGAAGACGAGGCCGGCTTGACCGCTAGCGACGGCGGCTATGTCCCCGGCCGCCATAAGATCGACGATTACGGCGGCGGCGGTTTTCGCTTCGCCGACATGTCCCACAAAGGCTCCATTCTCGCCCTGCCCTCCGGCGTGCGCGCCGTGCCTTTAGGCAGCGCCGCGGAGATCGACGAAGCGATGATCGATCGCGCGCTATCTGAAAGCGGCGGCCTCGACGTGTTCGTCGTTGGGACTGGACAGGATTTGCTGCCGCTTGCGAGCGTCCTGCGCGCCAAACTGCGCGCGGCGGGAGTCGGTTGCGAAACCATGGCGACGGGCGCCGCCGTGCGCACCTACAATATGCTCGTCGACGAGGATCGCCGGGTCGGCGCGCTGCTGATCGCCGTGTGACATGACCGCCGCCTCAGAGGAGAATTATGTGCAGTGCGAAGAACTTCTTCGGGCGCGCAATCGCGACCTGTGGCTCGCCTGTCTCTTCGCGCCGCCGGACGCGCGCAAGCACATTCACGCGCTCTATGCTTTCGCCCAGGAAGCAGCCGACGTCAGCGGCAAGGTCACGCAGCCGCTGCTGGGCGAGATGCGGCTGCAATGGTGGATCGACGCGCTGGAAGGCGCGGCCGCGCAAGGCGACGGCGCGCGCGCCAATCCGATCGCCGATGCGCTCATCGAAACGATCGAGCTTTTCGCCCTGCCCCGCGACGAATTTATCGCGCTGGCGGAAGCGCATGTCTTCGATCTCTACGACGATCGGATGCCGAGCTGGTCGGCGCTCGAAGACTATTGCCGCGCCACCGCGTCGGCCCCGATGCGCTGGGCGGCCCGCATTCTCGGCGCAAATCTTCAGGCGCCGTCGGCGCGCGCTTTCGATGAAGCGGGCGTCGCGCTCGGCTTGACGCGAATCGCGCGCGCCGTCGCCGAAAGTTCAGGCGGGCAGAAATTTCTGCCTGAGGAGGCATTCGCCAAAGACGGCGAGGCGGCGAGCGCGCGCGACGCGCTTCGTTCGGCCACAAAGCAAATGCGCGGCCTCGCACAGTTTCACTATGACGCGGCGCGCAGCCTGGCCCTCGATCTAGGCCCCGCCCACGCCGCCCTGCTTCCGGCGGCCACCACGCCTCTCTATCTGGAGCGGCTGGCGCGAAGCGATTACCATCCTGATCGCCCGACTGGCGAACCCTCGCCGTTGCGCCGACAATGGCGCATCTGGCGCGCGTCGCGCGGCGTCGGATTGTGATACGCGATGGAATACTGCGCTCAGGAATTATCGAAATGACAACCGTAGAATATGAATATGACGCCCGGCGCCTGCGCATGCAGACTCTGCTCGTGCTGCGCTGGGTGGCGATCGCCGGCCAGACGGCGGCCTGTCTCGGCGTCTATTTCATTCTCGGATTCGATTTTCCTGTCGGCCTCTGCTTCGTCTTCATCACCGCGTCGGCGACGCTCAACATCGGCATGCGCTATGGCACGCCGCGCAGTTTCCGCCTCGGCGACGTCGAAGCCGCCGTGCTCCTTGGTTACGACATCATCCAGCTTGGGTTTTTGCTCTACCTCACCGGCGGGCTAACCAACAGTTTCGCGATGCTGTTCCTCACGCCGGTGATCATCTCATCGGTGTCGCTGCCGAGCAAACTGACGCTTCTCCTTGGCATCGTCATGATTGCGGTCGCGACGGTGCTTGCGGGCGAATATTACCCCTTGCCCTGGTATCACGACGAAAAGCTGAGCTTCCCGCTTCTTTACCGGGCCGGTATCTGGGCGGCGCTGGCGCTCAGCGCGGCGTTCATCGGCATCTACGCCGCGCGAGTCTCCGACGAAGCGCGACTTCTCGCGGATGCGCTCGCCGCGACGGAATTGGTGCTTGAGCGCGAGCAACATCTTTCGCAGCTCGACGGCCTCGCCGCTGCGGCGGCACACGAACTCGGCACGCCGCTCGCGACCATCACGCTGATCATCAAAGAACTACTGAAGTCCGCGCCAGAGAATGCGCAGGCGCTACGCGACGATCTTGCGCTCCTCGCCCAGGAAGCGGCGCGCTGCAGGGAAATCCTCGGCAAGCTCGCCTCGCTTGGCGCGACGGATCAGAGCGCCGTCATGAATCTGCTCTCGATCGACACGCTGATCCAGGAAGTGGTCGAGCCGCAGCGCGAGAGCGGCGTCGAGATCGAAGTTTCCAAGAACGGTCCGCCCGACGCGCCAGTGCTGGCGCGCAATCCGGCCATCCTCTATGGCCTCGGCAATCTCGTCGAAAACGCCATGGACTTCGCCAATTCGCTGGTAAAAATCGACGCATGGTGGAGTCCAAGCTACGTCACGATATCGATCCAGGACGACGGGCCCGGCTTTTCGCCTGACATTCTCGACCGGCTCGGCGACCCCTATTTGAGAGGCCGGCCAACGGAACGGCGCACCAAAAGCGATCCAGACTCAGGACTGGGGCTCGGTCTTTTCATCGCCAAAACGCTCCTGGAACGGTCAGGCGCCATCGTCGAAACAACAAATGTTTCGCCGCCGAGAACTGGCGCGATCATCAAGATCACCTGGCCGCGGACCGCGCTCGAACCGGCCGCCGCCAGGACCAAGCTTGTAGATCAGGACAAATAGATCGACGCAACGCTGTCGATAAGCTAGATTTGACAAAAATCACGGGTGGAAACGCGATGTCGGCTGAAGAATTAAAGTCGGATCGGGAGGACGTTTCGGAGGCTGAGCAAATTGCCGCTCTGCCGCAGGATCGTTCATTACTCATACTGGATGACGACAAACCGTTTCTCGGAAGGCTGACTCGCGCGATGGAGGCGCGGGGCTTCGTCGTGACGCCATGCGAAACGGTCGCCGAGGGTCTCGCGGCGCTTGAATCGAGTCCGCCGGCTTTCGCCATCATCGACATGCGGCTCAACGACGGCAACGGGCTCGACGTCATATCGAAGCTGAAGGCGTCGCGACCCGACGCGCGCGGCATCATTCTCACCGGCTACGGCAACATCGCCACCGCCGTCACCGCAGTAAAGCTCGGCGCGTTCGATTATCTGGCGAAACCTGCCGACGCCGACGAAATCTATCACGCGCTGATGGCGACTCAGCTCGACAAGCCGGACGCGCAGGAAAATCCGATGTCGGCCGACCGGGTCCGCTGGGAGCATATTCAGCGCGTCTTCGAATCCTGCGACCGCAATGTTTCGGAGACGGCGCGGCGGCTCAACATGCATCGCCGCACCCTGCAACGCATTCTCGCCAAACGCGCGCCCCGTTGACTTAGATCACGCTCCGTTTAGGCGAACCCGCCTAAACGAAGATGACGTGCTCGATTCCAAAGTTTGGGGCGCGCTTTGCGCGAAAAACCGGCTCCCACTTT
The DNA here is from genome assembly GCF_050246715.1 of Methylocystis sp. Classification (NCBI taxonomy): domain Bacteria; kingdom Pseudomonadati; phylum Pseudomonadota; class Alphaproteobacteria; order Hyphomicrobiales; family Methylocystaceae; genus Methylocystis; species Methylocystis sp. The sequence goes on along the minus strand of NZ_JBFWVN010000025.1, from coordinate 33,253 downwards.
TTTCGCAGCGCGCTCAAAGCGTCAATCGGCCAACCTGTCGCCGAAGGCGAGCATGCAATAGCGGTTCGCCGCAATCGTCGCGAAGCGTAACAGCAGCGCGCGTCGCCGCGCCGGCGCGAGCGGCGACGTCGGCGATTCGCGCGCGAGCAGCGCCCCATGCGCGTCGGCCACAATCAGCCCGGCGTCCTGCGGAAAGGATTCGGGATCGAGCGATGCGGGGATCGCGAAATAGAATCGGTCGCAAAAGCCGCGATACTGCGGCCATTTGAGATCAGCGCGAAAATCCGCGTAACTCGACTTGACCTCGACGATTCGCAGGACGCCGTCGGGCGCGAGCGCGATGAGATCGGCGCGCCGACCGTTCGGCAAAGGCGCTTCGCAAACAACGGAAAAGCCGCAGGCCTGCAGATAGCGCCGCGCGCCGCGCGCCACGCGTTTCGTGGCGTCGGGCCGCCCTTCGAGCGCCGTTGCGCGGTCTGCGGAAAAAGCCGTCATGTTTATCCCAGCGGACCTGTTCCCCGCCCAGCTTGGCGCGTCGCCAAAGCCCGCGCAACCATGTTAGGTTCGCGCGAATGATCCACTAGACGGCTTGTCGCATGAAACGACTTCTCCTCGCATGCTTCCTCGCTCTTCTCGCCGCGACCACGACCGCCCAGGGCGGCGAGCGCGTCGTCAATGTTTTCAACTGGAGCGATTACGTCGATCCAAGCGTGCTCGAAGACTTTACCCGGGAGACAGGAGTCAAAGTCGTTTACGACACCTATGATTCGAACGAGATGCTTGAGGCGCGGCTTCTCGCCGGCGACACCGGCTATGATGTTGTCGTGCCTTCGGCGACCTTCCTGCAGCGGGAAATCGCGGCTGGCGTGCTGCAGCCGATCGACCGGCGCAAGCTCGTCAATGCGCGCAACATCTGGCCGGAGATCGACAGCAGGCTGGCGCGTTTCGATCCGGGCAACCGCCATGCCGTCAACTACATGTGGTACACGACAGGCGTCGCCTATGACGTCGCCAAGATTCAGGAGCGGCTGGGCAAGCCGATCACGAGCTGGGATCAGGTTCTGCGGCCGGAAGCCTTGAAAAAGCTGGCCGGCTGCGGCGTCTATATGCTCGACAGCCCGGAAGACATGTTTGCGATCGCGCTCAATTATTTGAAGCTCGATCCGAATTCGAAAAACCCCAGGGATCTCAAGCGCGCCGCCGACCTCCTGACGAGCCTGCGCCGCTATGTGAAGAAATTTCACTCGTCAGAATATATCAACGCATTGGCGAACGGCGACATCTGCCTCGCCATCGGCTGGTCAGGCGACAGTCTACAAGCCCGCAATCGCGCTCGAGAGGCCGGAACCGACGTCGACATCGCCTATGTGATACCGAGCGAAGGGTCGCTCCTCTCACTCGACAATCTGGCGATTCCGAAGGATGCACGGCATCTCGACGAAGCCTATCTCTTCATCGACTATCTGCTTCGTCCCGACATTGCGGCGCGCAATTCCGTCGCCACCAATTTCGCCAATGGCGTCGCGCCGTCGCGACCGCTGATCGACAAGGCGGTCGCGAACGATCCCTCGGTCTACCCGAGCGACCTCATGATGCGCCGCCTCTTTACCGTCGCGGCGCCCGATCAGGCGGTTCAGAAAATGATTACCCGAATGTGGACGACGGTGAAGACCGGACGCTGAGATGATTCCGTCGCGCCGATCACACCCGACCGGCGCGCCGAACGTCAGACGCACGTTCACCCGCCCTCCGGTTCACTGCTCGCTCAAAATCCGCTTCAGGAGCTCGATGACCTCGGCGAGCCCCTTGTCCTTGGCGGCAAGCTCTTCGATCTTGCGCACCGCATGCAGCACTGTCGTGTGATCGCGGCCGCCAAATCGGCGACCGATCTCCGGCAATGAGCGCAGCGTCAGCACTTTCGACAAATACATGGCGATCTGCCGAGGCCGCACGACGTTGGCGGTGCGCCGGGACGACAGAATGTCGGCGCGCGAAATATTGTAATGGCTCGCCACGAGCTTCTGGATATCGTCGATCTTGACGCGCTTTGGATCCTGCGTGCGCACGAGATCGCGAATGGCGGCCTCCGCGGTCTCGACGGTCAGCGGGGCCCCGGTCAGCGTCGAGTGGGCCAGCAGCCGGTTGACCGCGCCTTCAAGATCGCGGCCGTTGGTGGCGATCATGCGCGCGACACAGGAAATAACCTCAGGCGGCACGTTGAAATTGCATTGAGATTCCTTCGCGGCGGCGATCCGCGCGGCGAGAATCTTGATGCGCAAGGCTTCGTCGAGCGGCCCGATGTCGACGCACAGCCCGCCTTTGAACCGCGACAACACGCGCTCGTCGAGCGTGTCGAGCTCCGACGGCGGCCGGTCGGCGGCGACGACGACCTGGCGGCCGGCGTCAATTAGCGCATTCAGCGTGTGGCAAAATTCCTGTTGGATCGATTTACCCTGCAGGAACTGCACGTCGTCGATGATCAGCATGTCGATTCCGCGCAGCTTCTCCTTGAACGCCAACGACGTCTGGGCGGTCAGCGAAGAAACAAAGCCGCTCATGAAGCGTTCCGCCGTCAGATAGATCGTATGGCGGCGATTGTCGTTCGACGCATGCGCAAGCGCTTGGAGCAGGTGCGTCTTGCCCAGCCCGACCGCCGCATGGGCATAGAGCGGATTGAACATGGGAAGATCCCCGGCGCGCGCCTCCGCGACGCGACAGGCGGCCGCATAGGCGAGCTGGTTTGACGGTCCGACCAGAAATGTCGAGAAACACAGCCGGCGATCGAGCGGCGAGCCCATGAATGAATCGGACTCGTGACGCGACGCGGCCGAGCGGGCGGCGCGCCTTCCATTGGCTTCGTTCACCGCTTCGAGAGCTGGCGCGAATGACGCGGTCGCACGCTCGACAAATTGCGGCGCGCTGGGCGCGCCATTATCCGGGCCGTCCTCTCGTGCGCGCGGCTTGCGCATGGGCGAACGCACGTCGATGACCACGCGCTCCACCTTTGAAAATTCGCTCGCGACGCGCGCCTTTATCCGCGGCGCGTAGTGCGACTGAACCCAGCTCTTAAGAAATTTCGTGGGCACCGTCAGGTGCACCGCGCCGCCATCGATGCGCTCCAGTTCCAGGCGCGTGAACCAGGAATTGTAAACAGCGTCGCCAAGATCGGTTCTCAGCCTGTGTCGAACTCGGTCCCATTTCGAGCGATCCTCAGGGGATACTTCGCCGCTTGCCAATTGTTCTGTGTGATCGGACATATCAGACCTTTTTTCCGAAACGCGCGCCAAAAAACGGGACCCCCCGGCAAAAACTGCCGCAGGCGCTGATCGAAGGAACCTAGTTTGATCGAGTAGTCGCCGCCGCGTACGGCGCTAAATTGAAAACTTCAATGGCGGCCCTATCGCGAGCCGCGCGCATCTGCCAACGTTGGCCTCACACGTAAAACAAGAACAAGGCGCCGCGAACGATCGCGCAATCAAAGGATCGTTGACGCTGCGCACTCCCTGGACTGTCTCGGCCAACCGCCCCTTCGCCATGACAAAGTCTCCCTACTCCGGGATCGACGAATCCCGGATTGATGCGCGTCGCAGGAAACGGACTCTACGCTACGCCCTTGCGAACTGATCACTTTAGAGTTCAACCGAACGGCTGGAAGGCGGCAATGCGTCTCGCTCGACGGCCCATCCGCGCCGGGAAACAAAGATCGTTCCCCTCACTACCTGCGCGCCGCTGAAAAACCGACGCCGACCGCCTTTCGTTCGACCTTTCGAGGCTACACGTCAGCGCGATCACACGCAACGACGCTCGTGACGACATGTGTCATATTGTTTGCAGATTTCCGACGCAGCGTTACGAATTTCTTGTCGCATTTGGCCATAAGCCGATGATTCGCCGCCCATAAAATTTCGCTTGAGAAATGCGTGTTAAGCTCGCACGACACGCGCCGGCGCCTCGGCGAACAAGGCCCAAAAATTAGTGTCAAGTGGGGAAGTTTTTCTCGTTCGTGACAGCTTGATTGCAAGAGATTGAATCGCGAGAATTTTGAATGATCACAGGTTATGGGCGCAAAAAAAAATCTTTAAACGTGTCATCTGCGCTTCATGCGGCGGTTTGGCGGACCCTGAACAGTCAAAAAAAGAGCCCGGCGCTCGCCGGGCTCGAACCATCGTCGTCACATCGCGCGGCGATGCGTTTTACGCCTGCGCCGCCAACGCCTTCACCCGAGCGGTCAGCCGCGAAACCTTCCGCGAGGCCGTGTTCTTGTGAATGACTCCCCGCTGGGCGGCGCGCATCACAATCGTCACCGCGTTCTGGAGCGCGTCGGCCGCCACCGCCGGATCGCCCGAGGCGATCGCCTCCTCGACCTTACGCACAAAGGTGCGCATGCGGCTGCGGCGCGCCCGATTGACCGAGGTGCGGCGCGCGATCTTGCGAACGGCTTTTTTGGCCGAACTCGTATTGGCCATGTTTTGCGTGTCCTTGAAAGAGACGGCGTCGAGCCGCCCAAAAACCAAAGGGCCGCGAAGTCGCGGCCAAGTGGCGGGTTTATAGGCGCGACGCGGTCCGTCGTCAATGGCCGCCTATCGGTTCGCGAAAGCCGGCTTCCGCTTCTCCACGAAGGCATTCATGCCTTCCTTTTGATCATTGGTGGCGAAGAGGGAATAGAAGTGGCCCCGCTCGTAGCGGATTCCCTCTGCGAGCGTCGTCTCGAAAGCGCGATTGACCGCGTCCTTGGCGATAAGAACCGCGGGTAACGACATCGACGCGATGGTCGCGGCGGTCTTCATCGCCTCGGCGAGAAGATCCTGGGCCGGCACGATCCGCGCGACGAGGCCGGCGCGCTCCGCCTCCTCCGCGCTCATCATCCGACCGGTCAGAATAAGGTCCATCGCCTTGGCCTTCCCAACGGCGCGGGTCAGCCGCTGGGTGCCGCCGGCTCCCGGAATCACGCCAAGCTTGATTTCCGGCTGGCCGAAGACCGCCGTGTCGGCAGCTAGAATAAAGTCGCACATCATCGCGATTTCGCAGCCGCCGCCCAGCGCGAATCCGGCGACCGCGGCGATGATCGGCTTGCGCGCCCGCGCCACGACGTCCCATCGGCCAATGAAATCGTCGAGAAAGGCGTCGACGAAGACCTTGTCGCGCATTTCCTTGATGTCCGCGCCGGCTGCGAAGGCCTTTTCCGAGCCGGTCAGAACGACGCAGCCGACGCCGTCATTCGCTTCAAACGCCGAAAGAGCGTCGTCGAGTTCGGCGATGAGCCGCGCATTGAGCGCATTGAGCGCTTCAGGTCGATTGAGCCGGATCAGTCCGACTCTGCCCTGCGTCTCGGCTTCGATCGTCTCAAAAGTCATGCGCGCCTCCTGCCAATCCGGCTACTTGCCGGATCGCGCGCTTCATATCTCAAAATCGCCGCTCGCGTCCGGCCTTTCTCCAAATCCGTGCGCGAGCGCGCGGGCGTGCAGATCGTCGAGCGTCACGTCATCCAATCGGCGGAGCGCGCTTTCTTCGGCCTCCGCGATGACCGGCTCCAACACCGCCGAGAGCAGCGGCGGCGCGATGTCGGGCGCCTCCTCCTCCACGCCGAGCGCGACGCGGACGATTTCGCCGACCGAGAGACGGCGTCGCTCGCGCGCCAGCGCATATCCGCCCGCGGGTCCCCTGACGCTTTTGAGAATCCCCGCCCGCACCAAAGCCTGGAGGATCGTCTCCAACCGCCGCGGCGGCAGACCGTGACGCGCGGCGAGCTGTTTCGACGACACCGGCCGGCCGCGCGCGTGAAGCGCGACGTCGAGCGTCGCCATCAGCGCGAATCGGGCGGAGCGCGACAGGAGCTTCATCGCGCGCCGTCTCCGCCAAGTCCCGTCGACCCGAAGCCGCCTGGGCCGCGCGCCGTTGCATCGAGGTCTTCGACCTCGACAAGCGTCGCCTGCGGCGCCGGCGCGATGACGAGTTGAGCGATACGCATCCCGCGGACGATCTCGAAGGCCTGCGCCCCGAGATTGATCAGGATCGCTTTGATCTCGCCCCGATAATCGCTGTCGATGGTGCCCGGCGCGTTGAGCACGGTGACGCCATGCGCCGCAGCAAGGCCCGAGCGCGGCCGAACCTGTCCCTCATACCCTGGGGGCAAGGCGATCGAGAGACCTGTGGGGATGAGATCGCGCGCGCCGGGCTCCAACACCAGCTTTTGGCCCGGGGCCAACGCGGCGTAAAGATCGATGCCCGCCGCTCCTTCGCTCGCATAGGCCGGCGATGGCAGGCCGTCGGCGTTAGGCAATTGGCGGATCGCGACTTTCATGACGCCCTCTCGTCGCCGATCATCTGCGCAAGCTGCGCGATGAGACGCTCCGCGACATCCTCCTTGCGCAGCCGCGGCCAATCCTCGACGCCGGCGCGAGAGACGAGATGCGCCTCATTGGTTGCTCCGCCGATAACGCCCGATCCCTCGCTCACGTCATTGGCGACAATGAGATCGCATCCTTTCCGGGCGAGCTTCTCCTGCGCATGGCGAATGAGATCACTGGTTTCGGCGGCGAAACCGACGACCAGACGCGGACGCCTCGAACCGAGTGAGACGCTGGCGAGAATGTCAGGATTTTCAATAAACGACAGCGAGGGCGCGCCCTGCTCGCCTTTCTTGATCTTTTCGAGCGCCGGCTCCGCGCGCCAATCGGCCACGGCCGCCGCGGCGATGAATATGTCCGCCGGCAGCGCCGCCTCCACGGCGCACATCATGTCGCGCGCACTCTCTATATGTACGACCTCGCAGCCGGGAGGATCGGCGAGCGCGACGGGTCCCGATATCAGCGTCACCCGCGCGCCTGCGCGCGCCGCCGCCGCGGCTATGGCGTGGCCTTGCTGTCCGGACGAACGGTTGGCGATATAACGGACCGGATCGATCGGTTCATGAGTGGGGCCGGACGTCACGACCACGTGCAGCCCTTCGAGGGCGCCGCCGTGGGTCAAAAGCCCTTCCGGAGCGGGCAATCGAGTATCATGCTTTAGCGCGGTCTCGATCGCTTCGACGATTTCGAGCGGCTCGCACATGCGCCCCGGCCCATATTCGCCGCAGGCCATGTCGCCGACCGTGGGACCGACAAACCAGGCGCCGTCGCCGTGCAGGGTCGCGACATTTCGCTGCGTCGCGGGATGAAGCCACATGCGCACATTCATCGAAGGCGCATAGAGCACGCGCTTGTCGGTCGCGAGCAGCAGAGTGGTCGCGAGATCGTCGCAAAGGCCCCGCGCCGCGCGCGCGAGGAGATGCGCCGTCGCGGGAGCGACGACGATGAGATCCGCGTCCCGCGACAGCTGAATGTGGCCCATTTCCTGCTCTTCGGTGGCGGAGAACAGGTCGTCGTAGACTTTTTCGTTGGCGAGGCTGACGAAGGCCAGCGGCGTCACGAACTCCTTGGCCGCTGCGGTCATCACGACCCGCACGACGGTGCCGCGCTCGCGCAGGCGACGCACGAGTTCGAGCGATTTGTATGCGGCTATCCCCCCGCCAACGATCAGCAAGATGCGCTCAGCCGATAGGCTTAGCGCATGTCCTACGCCCGCCACTGAAAAAACTCCGGTCGCCGCAGGCGGGAGAATACAGATTTTATGCGCAAGGCCAAACGACTTCGCTTGCGCTTTCGTCGCTCGGCGACCAATCCGCCTGCAGCGGTCGCGATCGGCGCCAAATCAAGTCTCCCGGTTGAAGCGTTGCTTTACGTCTTTCCTGATCTCCAAACTTGCGAGGGCGACCCGCCATGCGACGCGTCGTCGCGTCGTCATTCGTCTGGCTCGGCGATGACATTCGATTACACCTTTGGCCAAGCGATGGTAGTGTGCGCCGTCGCCGGCCTATGTCACATCGAAAGGAAAAGATGCGCGCACCGCCGCTAAGCCCTGCCCTGCCGCTGCTTGCGCTTGTTCTGGCATGGAGCGTTTTCGCAACGGAGTGCGCGGCTCGGTCGCCGCTGCCCGCCGCTCAGCCCGTCGTCATCGGCCCCGACGCCACGACATCCGCCCCGCAGGAGAAGCTCGCCGTCCACGGACGCACCTTCATTCCGCTGCATTCGACGCTTCTCGGGCAAGGCGGCGTGACCCGGCTGAACTTCTCAGGCGCGCTGTCGATTCACAACGCCTCGGCGACCAATGTTCTCGCGATTGAAAAGGTCGAATACCGCAACGGCGCGGGTCAGCTGATCGAAAGCTACCTCAATAATCCCGTCTATTTGAAGCCCTACGCCTCACTGCAGGTCCTGATCGCGCAAGACGACGTTCGCGGCGGAACAGGCGCCAGTTTTACGGTCGATTGGTCGACTGTCGAAGGCGCGGACGAACCCTTGATCGAAGCGATCATGACAGCCTTCACCGGACCCCACAGCTACGCCATTCTCTCGCCGGGCCGCCGCGTTTCCCGACCGCAATGACCGCTCGCGCGATAGCGCCGCGCGTCCGCCGCCTGACGCTTGCCGATTTCCGCTCCTATGCGATGCTCGACTGCCGCATCGAGTCCGCGATGATCGCGCTCTTTGGCGAAAATGGCGCTGGCAAGACCAATCTATTGGAAGCGCTGTCGCTGTTCTCGCCCGGCCGCGGCCTGCGGCGCACGGAACTCGCCGAATGCGCGAGACGGGCCGGCGCCGGCGGTTTCGCCGCGTCGATCGAAGTCGAGACCGAAGGCGCGACGACGCAGCTCGGACACGGACTCACGGTTGAGGGCGAACGCGTTTTTCGAGTCGATCGCGCGCCGGCCAGTTCTGCGCGCGCTTTCGCCGACCATTTGCGGGTTCTGTGGCTCACGCCGGCGATGGACGGACTGTTCTCCGGTCCGGCGGGCGACCGTCGTCGGTTTCTGGATCGGCTGGCGCTCGGCGTCGACGCCGAACATGGCGCGCGCGCCAACCGGCTGGAGCGCGCGCTGCGCAATCGCAATCGGCTGCTCGAAGAATCAGTCGCCGATCGCCGCTGGCTCGACGCCGCGGAGCGCGAGATCGCCGCGCTCGGCGTCGCCGTGGCCGCCGCGCGACGCGAGACCGTATCAAGGCTCGCTGCGCTGATCGCGGCCGGACGCGACGACGAGTCGCCCTTCCCCTGGGCGGATGTGACGATCGAGGGAGAATTGGAGCGGCGTCTGGCGGAGGGGCCGGCGCTCGCCGTCGAGGAATGGTATCGCGACGAACTCGCGGCCTCGCGGCGCCGCGACGCCGCCGCCGGACGCACGCTGATCGGTCCGCAGGCGAGCGACCTCGCCGTTCGTCATGGCCCCAAGAACGAAGCGGCGCGCGCCTGCTCGACCGGCGAGCAGAAGGCCCTGCTAATGGGGCTCACGCTGGCGCACGCCCGCCTCGTCGCCGCGATGACCGGCCAGGCGCCGCTGGTGCTGCTCGACGAAGTCGCCGCCCATTTCGACGCCAAGCGCCGCGAGGCCCTGTTTCACGAGCTCGAAACGCTGGGCGGGCAAATATGGATGACCGGCGCTGACCCGCTGCTGTTTGCTTCCTTGCCGGGACGCGCGCAGATATTGCGAGTAACGCCGGGGAAAGTGGAAGAAGCCTCGCCCTCGCCCCGCTGAGCATGGAAGCTCTGGCGGCTCGGCTCGACCTCCGGTTCGCCTTTTGGATCGCCGCGCCGACCTCGCCCATGCTATCCCGCCGCCATGGCCATGCTTCCTCCGCAGGCGCGCGCGCTGCTCAAATCCGTTTTTGGCTATGACGACTTTCGCCCGGGTCAGGCGGAGATCGTCGCCGCCGTGCTCCAAGGCGGTCCGGTGCTCGCGGTCATGCCGACGGGCAGCGGCAAATCCATGTGCTATCAGCTCCCGGCGATCATCGACGACGCGCTCACGGTGGTCGTCTCGCCGCTCATCGCGCTGATGCGCGATCAGGTGCGGCAGATGCGGGCGCTCGGCATTGCGGCGGCGACGCTCAACTCCATGAATGACGCGCAGGAAAATGACGAAGCCCGCCGCGCCATGCGCGAAGGCGCGTTGCGACTGCTCTATGTCTCGCCAGAGCGGCTGATGATGGACGGGCTCATCGCCGATTTGCGCCGCGCGGGGTCGCGTCGCCTCGCCATCGACGAAGCCCATTGCGTTTCCGAATGGGGCCATGATTTCCGTCCCGAATATCGCGAGATCGGCCGCGCCGCCGAGGCGCTCGGCGACATCCAGGTCATCGGCCTCACCGCCACGGCCGACGCCGCGACGCGCGACGACATTGCGCGACGCCTTTTCGCGGTGCCGCCGCAAGTGTTTCTGCACAGTTTCGACAGGCCGAACATCGCGCTCAATTTCGAGCTCAAGGACCAGCCGAAACGCCAGCTCTCGCACTTTCTCGAAAAACACAAAGGCGAGAGCGGCATCGTCTACTGTTCCTCACGCAAGCGTACCGAAGACCTCGCTTCCTACTTTCAAGAGCATGGCTATGACGCGCTCGCCTATCATGCGGGGATGGATCAGACGGCGCGCAATCGCAATGGCGATCGCTTCCTGCGCGAGGACGGCGTCATCGCCGTCGCGACCATCGCCTTCGGGATGGGCGTCAACAAGCCGGACGTTCGCTTCGTCGCACACGCCGACATGCCGTCATCCGTCGAAAGCTATTATCAGGAGATCGGCCGCGCCGGCCGCGACGGTCTGCCCGCCGATACGCTCACTCTCTATTCGCTCGACGACATGGCGTTCCGCCGCCGCCAGATCGACGAAAAACAGGTCGGCGAAGAGCGCCGCCGGATCGAGCACGAGCGCTTCTCCGCGCTGGCCATGCTGTGCGAGACGCCGAACTGCCGACGCCAGACGCTGCTGGCGTATTTCGCCGAAGAGGCGGCGCCCTGCGGACGTTGCGACGTCTGCCAGGGCAAGGTCGCGGTTGTCGACGGCGTCATCGCCGCGCAGAAGGCGCTCTCCGCCGTCTATCGCACCGGCCAGCGTTTCGGCGCCGGGCATATCGCCGACGTGCTAAGGGGCGAAGCGAGCGACGCGGTGCGCCGGCATGGCCATGACGCGATCAAGACCTTCGGCGTCGGAAAGGAATTCTCCAAATCGCAATGGTCGTCGATCATGCGTCAGCTCTTCGCCACCGGCGCGCTGCGGACCGCGAGCGCGGAACATGGCGGTTTCGCTCTGACCCCAAAGGGCGAGAAAATTCTTATGGGCCGCGAGACGATCGTGCTGCGCGGCGATCCGTTGACGCGTCGCGAACGCCGCCAAAAAGCCGCCGCCAGTCTCGACGAGACGACGGATCGCATTCTTGCGGCCCTGAAGCGCAGGCGGCGCGAACTCGCTCAGGAGGAAGGCGTGCCGGCCTATGTCATCTTTGCCGACCGCACGCTGATCGACATGGCGGAGAAACGGCCGGCCACGCTCGACGACATGCTTGCGGTGCATGGCGTCGGAGAAAGGAAAATCGCGCGTTACGGCGACGCCTTTCTGGAGGCGCTGGCGGAGGCGCTGCGTTAGCTCACTTTCCCGCGCCGAGGCATAATCCTGGCCGGGAAGCCGGCGCTGGCCCGCCGCCCGACGGAAAGGCGGCGAAGCCGCCGGAAATCGCAGCAGCGGGTTCGGGTGAAGGATTGTTTTCCTCACCCTCAGCCTGAGGAGGCCTCGCAAGTCGCGTTTACCCGACTTGCGAATTTAATGTCAATCTCGGGCAGGCCCGAGATCGAAAAGGCCGTCTCGAAGGACGAGGGTGAGGAAAACATACGCGAACGCGGGCTTCCTCGTCCTTCGAGACGCGTGCCGCGCACGCTCCTCAGGATGAGGAAGCCCTTCACCCGATCTCCCTGGAAATCGCAGTTATTTCCGTGCATTTTGCACCCGTTCCGGGGTAAAATCGGCCTTCTCGAATCGAGGGTCGTCCGACCCCCTCACGAACAGGCCAAATGAGCGACGAAAACCAACGGAACGGCCCCGCGGAATATAGCGCGGAGTCCATCAGAGTGCTGCGCGGGCTCGACGCCGTCCGCAAGCGTCCCGGCATGTATATCGGCGACACCGATGACGGTACCGGCCTCCACCACATGGTCTATGAGGTCGTCGACAACGCCATCGACGAGGCGCTTGCCGGCCATGCGACCGACGTCGCCGTGACGCTCAACGCCGATGGCTCCTGCTCGGTCTATGATAATGGCCGCGGCATCCCGACCGACATTCACCACGAGGAAGGCGTGTCGGCGGCCGAAGTCATCATGACGCAGCTCCACGCCGGCGGAAAATTCGACCAGAACTCCTATAAGGTTTCCGGCGGCCTGCACGGCGTCGGCGTCTCCGTCGTCAATGCGCTGTCGGTATGGCTGAAATTGCGCATCTGGCGCGGCGGCGAGGAACATTTCATGGAGTTCGCCAATGGCGACGCGGTCGCGCCGCTCGCCGTCGTCGGCGACGCGCCCGTCGTCGATGGCGCCCCGAAGCGCGGCACCGAGGTGACCTTTCTGCCCTCGCCCGCGACATTTTCGATGACCGAGTTCGACTATGCGACGATCGAGCATCGCCTGCGCGAACTCGCCTTTTTGAATTCCGGCGTGCGCATCGTTCTCACCGACGCGCGCCACGCCGAAGTCAAACGCGAGGAGCTTTACTACGAGGGCGGGTTAGAGGCTTTCGTGCGCTGGCTGGACCGCGCCAAAACGCCGCTCGTCTCGGCGCCGATTCTCATCCACGGCCAGCGCGATCAGATCAGCGTCGAGGTCGCGCTGTGGTGGAACGACAGCTATCACGAGAATGTTCTGGCCTTCACCAACAATATTCCGCAGCGCGACGGCGGCACGCATCTCGCGGGCTTTCGCGCCGCGCTGACCCGTCAGATCACCGGCTACGCCGAATCCTCGGGCCTCGCCAAACGCGAGAAAGTCGATCTCACCGGCGACGACTGCCGCGAGGGCTTGACCTGCGTTCTGTCGATCAAGGCGCCGGACCCGAAATTCTCCTCGCAGACCAAGGATAAGCTCGTCTCCTCGGAGGTGCGTCCGGCGGTCGAGAATGTCGTCAACGAAATGCTCGGCCAATGGCTCGAGGAACATCCGGGCGAAGCCAAGAACGTCGTCTCCAAGGTCGTCGAAGCGGCGGCGGCGCGCGAAGCGGCGCGCAAGGCGCGCGAACTCACCCGCCGCAAGGGCGCGCTCGACGTCGCCAATCTTCCCGGCAAGCTCGCCGACTGCCAGGAGCGCGATCCGGCGAAATCCGAACTCTTCATCGTCGAGGGCGACTCGGCCGGCGGCACGGCGAAGCAGGGCCGCAATCGCGAATTCCAGGCCGTCTTGCCACTCCGCGGCAAGATCTTGAACGTCGAACGGGCGCGTTTCGACAAGATGCTGTCGTCGGAACAGATCGGCACGCTGATCACCGCGCTCGGCACTGGCGTCGGCCGCGACGAGTTCAACGCCGACAAGCTGCGCTATCACAAGATCATCATCATGACCGACGCCGACGTCGACGGCGCCCATATCCGCACGCTGATCCTGACCTTCTTCTATCGGCAGATGCCTGAATTGATCGATCGCGGACATGTTTTTATCGCCCAGGCGCCGCTCTACAAGGTGACGCGCGGCAAGTCGACGCAATATTTGAAAGACGAGCGCGCGCTTGAGGACTATCTCATCGAAAGCCTGCTCGACGGCGCAGTGCTGCGCGCGGGCTCGGAAGATCGCGCCGGCGCCGATCTGCGCACAGTTCTCGAAGAGGCGCGCGCCTTCCGCAATGTGATGCTGAGTCTCCATTCGCGCTACGACCGCGCCGTCGTCGAACAGGCGGCGATGGCCGGCGATCTGACGCCGCATGACGACGAAGCGGCGGCGAAGCGCTACGCCGACGAAATCGCCCGGCGCCTCGACGCCATTTCGGAAGAGACCGAGCGCGGCTGGTCAGGCGAGATTCGCGACGGCGGTTATGTCTTCAAGCGCACGCTTCGCGGCGTGACGCAGGTGGTGACGCTCGACGCTTCGCTCTTGAATTCGAGCGAGGCGCGCAAGCTGCATGAGCGCGCCGAAAGCCTGCGCGAGATTTTCGCCGGGCCGGCGACCCTGATCCGGCGCGGCGACGAGGCGCCGCTCTCCGGCCCACTCGCGCTTTACGAGGCGATGAACACGATCGGCCGCAAGGGCCTGACGATTCAGCGCTACAAGGGGCTCGGCGAAATGAACGCCGACCAGCTCTGGGAGACCACGCTCGACCGCGACGCGCGTTCGCTGTTGCAAGTGAAGGTGAAGGAAGCCGCCGAAGCCGACGACATTTTCGTGAAGCTGATGGGCGACGTGGTGGAGCCGCGACGGGAGTTCATCCAGGAGAATGCGCTGAGCGTCGCGAATTTGGATGTGTGACGGAACCGTGCCCCGAAACGTTGGCGATGCGCCGCGACATGCGGCTCGGAGCCAAACATTAGGCGGGAACAATTCGTGATTCGGCTGTCGTTCCCGACGCGTGAAGTGCAATCGGGAATCCAGAGCAAAACCAGCATTGTTGAATCGGCTCTGGATTCCGGGTCAGGCCTTCGGCCTGCCGGGAATGACACGGCCCAAGCGAACGGATCGGGCGCGAAAACCGCAGCCTGTTGCAACGAGCGGCGCGCCAACTATGATTTGCGCAAAGCTCTTGGAGCGCATCGCCATGGCCGCAAATATTTCCCTCGGCAACCTCGAAGAAGTCATCGACCGGCTCGTTGCTTCCGGCCGTTACGGCTCGAAAATCGAGGTTATCCGTGAAGGCGTTCGCCTCGTCGAAGAGCGCGAGCGCAAGCTCGCCGCACTCGACGCCGCCATTGAACGCGGGATCGCCGACGTCGCAGCGGGACGAGTAACGCCCGCCGACGTCGTATTCGACCGCCTCACTGCAAAATACCAGCACATGGCGGAATCGTATCGACGATGATTGTCGTTTTTCCGCGAGACTGATGACGCCAGCCCTTCACGCCGGCCATTTGAACCTCGGCCTCTCCTCCGATTCCGAGCTCGCCGAGGCGATCGTCGGCGAAGCCCGCCGTCAGCAGGATTGCATCGAGCTCATCGCGTCCGAAAACATCGTCTCGCGGCTGGTGCTCGAGGCGCAGGGGTCGATCCTCACCAATAAGACCGTCGAGGGCCTTCCTTATGCGCGCTATTACGGCGGCGCTGAGTTCGCCGATGCGATCGAGGCGCTCGCGGTCGAACGCGCGAAGAAGCTGTTCAACTGCCATTTTGCCAATGTACAGCCACATTCCGGCTCCAACGCCAACGCCGCGGTGTTTCTGGGCCTGTTAAAGCTCGGCGATACGATCCTGTCGATGAATGTCGCAGCGGGCGGCCATATCAGCCACGGCCATCCCGCGACGCTTACCGGACGCGATTACAGGATCGTCACCTATGGCGTCAGCCGCGAGACCGAATGCATCGATCTCGATGAAGTGCGCGATCTGACGCACGGCGTGCGCCCACGCATGATTATCGCCGGCGGCTCCGCCTATCCGCGCGCCATCGACTTCGCGAGCCTACGCGCCATCGCCGATGAGGTCGGCGCCTATCTTCTCGTCGACATGGCGCATGTCGCCGGCCTTGTCGCGACGGGACTCTATCCCGACCCCCTGCCCCATGCGCATGTCGTAACGACCACGACCTATAAATCGCTGCGCGGCGCGCGCGGCGGCATGGTGTTGTGGAACGACGAAAGTTTCAGCAACCGGATCAACGCCGGCGTTTTTCCTGGCGTGCAAGGCTCGGTGCTGCTGCATGGCGTCGCGGGGAAAGCGGCCTGCCTCGGCGAGGCGCTGCGGCCGGAGTTCGTCGCCTATAATCGCGCGGTGATCGACAACGCGCGGGCGTTGGCGCGCGCTTTAGCAGATGCGGGCCTGCGCATCGTCACAGGCGGCACGGATTCCGGCCTGATGCTTGTCGATCTCGCTGCACGCAACGTCACCGGCGATATCGCCGCCAAGGCGCTGGAACACGCCGGCCTCGCCGTCAACAAGAACATGATCCCCTTCGACACGCGTCCGCCCGAAGCGCCTTCGGGCTTGCGCCTTTCGAGCAACGCCGGTACGACGCGCGGCTTCGGCGTCGCGGAGTTCCAACGGATCGCGCAATGGATCGACAGCGTGCTGAAAAATCCCCACGATGACTCGACGATCGCGGCCATTCGCAAAGACGTCGCGGCGCTTTGCGCCAAACATCCGATCTATTGAGGCGGTCGTGAGTCCTTTGCCCGTGCGTCTCCTCGTCTGCGTCGGACCGCGCTGCGACGCCGAGGGAAAAGGCCGCGCGCTACTCGCGTCCGTCCAGCAATGTCTTTCGCAAGCCTATTCGCAGGAGCTTGCTTCCGGCCGTCTCGCGATTGCGACGCGCGACTGCCTGCGCCTCTGCACGCGCGATCCCGTCGTGCGCTTCGAACCGTCAGGCGACGCCCTGTCCGACCCCTCGCTCGACGAATTGTTGCGGCTCACGCGCGCTGCGCTTGCCGACCAAGACCTCGCGCTATCGCCAAGTTATGATTAACAAAAAAAGCGTCGCTCCCGAAGTTAAACACCCTTTGCTTTTCTTAAGGAACAGTTCTACGCTAAGTCTTGCGCATAATCAGATCGATAGGCGTGAAAGGAACAACATGCGTAAACTCATTTCGTTTTCGCTTCTCTTGACGCTCGCCGCATCGCCCGCCGCAGCTCAGGGCACCGCTCAGGAACGTTCGGACTGCATGGGCGACGCATTAAGATATTGCAGCGCCGACATTCCATTCGTCGAAGAGATCGAATCCTGTCTGGAGGAGAACATGGCGCGGCTCAGCCCCCCCTGCCGGCGTGAGTTCGCTTCCACGAACGGAACGAAGCTGCGCCCGGAACATTTCCAGTAATCCTATAGAGCGCGGCGCGCGCCGCGCTTCACTCACTGCAGTCTGCGCCGAAATGCGTCGAGCCATCTCCTTAGCTGGCCGAGGTCGATTTTCTTCGCCTCGTGAAGGCCGATGTCATGCGCGAAACTTTCGGCTGGTCCGGCTGACGGCGCAGCGCTTCGCATAAAACTCGCGGGCAAATGCCGCGCCAAAATGCGCACGACGACATAGAAGGTCGGCGTGAAGATCAGGCCGAACAGCGTAACGCCAAGCATGCCGAAGAATACGGCCGTGCCGATCGACTGACGCATTTCGGCGCCGGCGCCCGTGGCGACGGCGAGCGGCAGCACGCCGAGGATGAAGGCGAGCGAGGTCATCAGGATCGGCCGCAGGCGCGTGCGCGCGGCGGTGACGGCGGCCTCGAATCTGGATTGGCCAGCCTCTTCCGCCTGCTTGGCGAATTCGACAATGAGAATGGCGTTCTTCGCGGCGAGGCCGATCAGCACCACGAGCCCGATCTCGACCAATATGTTGCGATCGAGCCCCCGCGAGACCACGCCGAGCATCGCGGCGAGAATGCACATCGGCACGATGAGAATGACCGAAACCGGCAGCAGCAGGCTCTCATAGAGCGCGGCGAGCAGAAGAAACACAAAAACCACCGCGAGGCCGAACGCCAGAACCGCTGTGTGGCCGGCAAGCTTTTCCTGCAAGGCGATTTCGGTCCATTCGAAGCCGAATCCCTGCGGCAGCTTCTCCGCCGCGAGCTTCTCGACTGCTGCGATGCCCTGGCCTGACGAAACGCCATGGGCGAGATTGAGCTGCACCTCGGCTGCCGGATAGAGATTGTAACGCGGCACGCGGAATGCGCCCGTCGTGTCGCGGAAGGTGGCGACGGCGCCGATCGGCGCCATCTCGCCGGAGGCGCTGCGCGTCTTGAGATTGGCGATGTCGCGCAGCGTCATGCGATACGGGTCGTCGGCCTGCGCCATGACGCGGTAGGTGCGGCCGAGCATGTTGAAGTCGTTGACGAAGGTCGAGCCGAGATAGACCGAGAGCGTCTCGAAGACGCGGGAGATGGGCACGCCGATGAGTTCGGCCTTCGTGCGGTCGATGTCGGCGAAGATTTGCGGCGTGCGCGTGTTGAACAGCGTAAACGCCTGGGTAAAGTCTCCCGACTGTCCGGCCGCGCCGGCGAGCGTCCAAGTCGCGCCTTCGAGCGCCGGAAGGCCGCGCCCGGCGCGATCCTGCACATAGCCCTTCAGGCCGCCGCCGGTGCCGATTCCGGGAACCGACGCGGGCAGCAGCACAAAGGCGAAGGCGTCGGTCAGCTTCGACAGTTCGGCGTAGAGATCGCCTTGAATCTGCGCGGCCGACAAGCCCTTCCTTGCGCGCTCCTCGAAGGACTCCAGCGTGACGAAAATCACGCCGGTGTTTGGCGCATTGGTGAAGGTCGCGCCGTCGAAGCCGCTGAAAACGACGGCGTCCTTCACGCCCTCGCGCTTCAAAATGATGTCGGTCGCTGTGCGCATGACCTTGTCGGTGCGATCGAGAGTCGCGCCGGGCGGCAATTGGAAAGCGGCGATCACATAACCGCGGTCGAGTTGCGGAATGAGCCCTGTCGGAGTTCGACGCAACAGATCGAAGGCGAAAAAGATCAGGATCGCATAGATGGCGAGCATGACGACGCCGAGCCGGACGAGACGGCCCGTCGCCGCGCCATAGGTCGTCGACAGCCGATCGAATCCGGCGTTGAAGGCGTCAAAGAAGCGGCGTAGCGGCGCATGCGCCCAGGTAAGCCGATGGTGGACGCTCGCTTCCACGTCATGCGGCTTCAGCAAGATTGACGCGAGCGCCGGCGACAGGGTCAGCGACACGAAGGCCGAGATGATCGTCGCGCTCGCAATGGTGATCGCGAACTGTTTATAGAAGGCGCCCTGGAGCCCGCTGATGAAGGCGGTCGGGATGAAGACGCCGCAGAGCACCAGCGCGATAGCGATCAGCGCGCCGCCGACTTCGTCCATGGTTTTGTGGGCGGCTTCTTTCGGGGAAAGTCCCTGGGCGAGATAGCGCTCGACATTTTCCACGACGACAATCGCGTCGTCGACGACGATGCCGATGGCAAGCACCAGGCCGAAGAGCGACAGCGTGTTGAAGCTCAGACCCGCGGCCTTCATCACCGCAAAGCTGCCAATCAGCGAAACCGGGATCGCGGCGACCGGAATGATCGCCGCGCGCCAAGTCTGCAGGA
Organism: Methylocystis sp.; assembly: GCF_050246715.1. Lineage (NCBI taxonomy): Bacteria > Pseudomonadati > Pseudomonadota > Alphaproteobacteria > Hyphomicrobiales > Methylocystaceae > Methylocystis > Methylocystis sp. Next base: position 14,222 of record NZ_JBFWVN010000025.1, on the reverse strand, counting down.
AAAGGATGACGACCAAGACGACGAGGACGATCGCCTCGAGGAGCGTATGGACCACTTCATCCACCGACTGCTGAATGAATTCGGTCGGATTATAGATGACCGTATAGTCAACGCCGGCGGGAAAATTCTTTTTGAGCCGCTCCATTTCCTGCTTGATCGATTCAGCGGTCTGCAAGGCGTTCGAGCCGGGGCGCTGAAAAATGCCGAGCGCGGTGGCGACGTCGTGGTTCAAATAGGCGTTGAGGGTGTAGTCCTGGGCGCCGAATTCGATCCGCGCCACATCGCGCAGATGAATTTCGCCGTCGGCGTCGGCGCGGATGACGATGTCGCCGAATTGCTCCGGCGTGCTGAGCCGTCCGAGAGTCTGGACAGAAAGCTGAAAGGCGCCGGCCGAAGCGGCGGGCGGCTGATTGACCGCGCCGGCGGCGACCTGCAGATTGGCGGCGCGCAGAGCGGCGATCACGTCGCCCGCCGTCAGATCGCGCGCTTCGACTTTCGCCGGATCGAGCCAAACGCGCATCGAATAGTCTCTTGCGCCAAACAGGCGCGCGTCGCCGACGCCGTCTATTCGAGAGATGGCGTCCTTCACATAAAGCGTCGCATAGTTTGAAATATATTGCTGGTCGCGCGAGCCGTCGGGCGACAGCAGATGCACGACCATCATGAGGTCCGGCGAGGCCTTCTTCACCACGACGCCAAAGCGCGTCACCTCCTCCGGCAGGCGCGGATTGGCGATCGCGACGCGGTTCTGGACCAGCACTTGGGCAATGTCGATATTGACGCCGGGCTTGAACACGACGTCGATCGACAAGCGTCCGTCGCCCGTCGATTGCGACGTGATGTAGAGCATGTCGTCGACGCCATTGACCTCCTGCTCGATTGGCGAGGCCACCGTTTCGGCGATCACATCCGCCGAGGCGCCGGGATAGGTCGCGCTGATATTTACCGTCGGCGGCGCGATTTCCGGATATTCGGAAACGGGTAGCGCGCCCTGCGCGATCGCTCCCGCGAGCGTTAGAAGCACGGACAGCACCGCCGCGAAGATCGGCCGCTCGATGAAGAAATGCGAGATGCGCATAAGGTTCCTGGTCATAGATCACGCTGAATTTGGGCGGAATCGCCCAAATGCGGCGTGATCGATTCTAATGGTTTAGAGCGCGCTCAATGCGAAAAACCGGTTCCCACTTTTTCGCAACGCGCTCCAGTGACTAACGGTCGCCGACCGCGACGGGCGCTTCCTTGATCTCGCCTTCCTTGGGCTGCACAGTCGCCCCCGGCCGCACCATCGGATTCGCCAGCCCGCCGATCACGATCCGATCCTTGGCGTCGAGACCTGATTCGATGACGCGCAGGCCCATTTGAATGGGGCCGAGAGTCACCGACTTGGCGACGACCTTGTTGTCGTTAGAGATGACAAGCACGGTCTTGCTTGTCTGGTCGGAGACGACGGCGGCGTCCGGAATGAGCAACGCCGAGACGTCGCCGCCGAACAGCCGCAGGTGTCCAAATGTGCCGGGCGTGAGGAAGTAGTCCTTGTTATCGAAGATCGCTCGCCCGCGGATTGTGCCGGAGCGTCGGTTGATCTGATTGTCGACGAAGTCCATGACGCCGCTGCGCGTCCATTCCTTCTCGTCGGCAAGCCGCACGGAAACGCGGTTCTTCAACTCGCCCGATTTATCCTTGCGCCGCTCCGCCGCGCGCGCATAGCGAATGTAATCGGCCTCCGAAGCGTCGAAAATGAAGTGAATGGGATCAAGCGTCACGATCGTCGTCAGCAGGGTCGCTCCCGCCTGTCCGCCTTGAACGAGATTGCCCGGATCGACGCGACGATCGGACACGCGACCGGATATCGGCGCGCGAACTTGAGTCCACTCTAAATTGAGCTCGGCGTTGCGGAGCGCAGCTTCGGCGCTCAGGACTTGCGCCTTGGCGATCTCATTGCTCGCTCTGCGCTGATCGACATCGCGCGCGGTAATGGTGCGGCCTTGCGTCATTTCCTTCGCGCGCGCGAAATCACGAGAGGACATCGCGGCCTGCGCCTGCGCCCGCGCGAGATCCGCTTGAGCGCTGTCGACCGCGATCTGATACGGCCGCTGATCGATGACGAACAGAACGTCGCCAGCCTTGACGAACTGTCCGTCGGTGAAATTGATCTTCTCCAGCGCGCCGGAAACGCGCGCGCGGACTTCGACCTGCTTTAGCGCCTCGAAACGACCCGTATATTCGTCCCAGCGCGGAATCGTCCTGGCGAGAGGACGGGAAACGACGACTTCAGGGATCGGACCTGCCGCGCGCGCGCCTACTGGCGAAGCGAAAAGCAGCAACGCCACGAACATCTTAAGAAATGCGTCGGCAGCTCTCCAGTGACCGCCGCCGCCACAGCGCGCGGTCACAAAAGCCAGCACCGTCATCTCACCTCCCGCTTGAAACTGCGCATTGGACCGACCGTCCTTGACCGGCGCATTACATCAGACGACCTAAGGGCGGCGCCACTCGAATGCAATTCGCGTATCGCTGTTTTAATCGGCGCCTGCCTGATTGATGAATGACAAATTTTTAATGGCGGCGGTGCCGATCCCAGACATGTTCCCCCCATGGCGCGGAAGAGGCCGCATGTCTTGCGCCGTAACCTTATTCGCTGCGGCGACGAATAGCGTCGGCAGGTTCCCCATGGAGCCTGGAGCGCTCCTCCTGTGAGCGTGATTTGCAAGGAGATGGAAATGAACGCCAAAATCGTTTCGGGCGCCTCTATGGCCGCCGCCGCGGTCGCCCTGGTTCTGAGCGGCGCCGCGACGTCGCCGGCGCTCGCCAAAAAAATAAGCAAGTCTGTCCATTGCAGCGGAATCAATTCATGCAAGGGGACGAGCGCCTGTAAGACCGCGAATAATGCCTGCAAGGGCATGAATTCCTGCAAGGGACAGGGGTGGTTGCCGGAAAAATCGGCAAAGGCCTGCGAGGCGAAGGGCGGCACGGTCGCTGAAATGTGAGCCAAGCGGCGCGGACGGATGGGTTTCCTGCGCCGCTCCGCGCCGCCTTCCGATCTATGGACCGCGAGTCAGCGGCGATGCGCCTGAAAAGAAGCGATTAACGCATCGCGCATGGTCCAGTGCAGGAGAACCCGGCCGAAAAGCGATGCGATTCCCGTCAGCAGGACAACCGAGCCGAACTGCCAGATACAAACCGACACCGCAGCATCCTGGCGGAAAGACAGACGCAGCGCCGCCGCCGCCAAGGCCGTCGATGCGAGCGCGGCAAGACCGATCGTCACGAATGGCGCAATCGGCGCGCCGCGCCTGACCATCGAAAGAATGAGAAGCGCCGCCGGTATGCTGATGCCGAGAATGGTCGGCAGGCAGTAGATGTCCGAATGCGACAGGAGACCGGCCACGCCAAAGGCGTCGATATCCCTCCAGCAGCCGACGGCGAGAGCGCCCACCCAGACAAGTAGAAAAACGCCGGCGGCGAACCGCTCCCAGATCGGTCGCGCCGGACAGCCGGCGCTGAACGCGCCTGCCGCGGCCACGATGCTCGTCAGGAACGCGGCGGCCAATTCCGTCGCAAACTGCGGGTCGGCGATTTTCGCGAGAAAGTCAGGCCTGACGCCCATAACGGCCACCACGATGGCGACGTAACACAGCGAAACTGCGAACCAAACAAGCGCGCGACGCGCGGGATGCGCGAGCGGGCGCACCGGCGCGCAATTCTCCGCCAGGGTCTTGATCAACTCTTCATTCAACATTCGCCTAGCCATTTCGCTCCAGCGCCTGACGCATCGCTTTGATCGCCCTGTGGACCCCCACTTTCAGCGAGCCGACGCTCTTTCCGGTGACCTGAGCCGCTTCATCCAGCGAAAGACCCTGGAGCTTGATCAATTCGATCGCCTGCCGCTGGCCTGCCGGAAGGGTCGCCATGGCTCGGCTGAGAGCCTCCCGGTCGTCGCTGGCCTCCTGTTCGGATTTCGCGCTGTCATCATGAAAAGTTTCAGGCAAAACGTCGACCGTCGTTTCAGTGGCGCGGGCGTAACGACTTCGCGCGGCGTCGGCGACGCGGCGCGCGGCGATGGTCATGAGCCAGGGCGTAAAGGGACGCTGTCGGTCATAGGTCTGGCGCACGCTGTGAATCGAGACCAGGATTTCCTGAACGACATCTTCCGTATCATGCGCATTCGGCCATCGTCGCGTGACGAACCGGCGCAAAACAGGGAAGAGTTCAGAAAGGAGTTCCCCATAGGCGGCATGATCGCCGTCCTGCGACGACGCCATCAGCGCGCGCCAACGAATTTCCCGATCGTTCGACGTATCGCTCAATTCGCCCCTGTCGCTGCGAATCTGCTTGGCTCCGCTCTGACGCTCCGCAACCCGATCTCGGATCGAGCCGGCGCGCCAGTCGATGGCGCCAGTTCTAATCAATCAGGCGTCGGCGCGCCATCTTCCCTAACCTGCTTTTGGACTGTCCTGTCTCTAGCTTTTGGTTGTAACCTTTGGCGCCGTCGTGACGAATTGATCCTGAAGCGATGGCGGCGGTCTCGATAGACGCTCGAAAATCGTCCGATTTACAACCTATTGCCGGTTCTTGTGGCTAAACCTGACGGAAAGCTAAAGGGAGATCAGAATGTCAGACAAAAAGCTTCGCGCCGCCTTCGCGATCGCCGGCGCATTTGCCGCAGCCTGCTCTCTGGCCGAAACGGCAAAGGCCGCGAAATCCGAGGAAAAGTGCTTTGGCGTGTCCTTGAAGGGCAAGAATGACTGCGCCGCGGGACCGGGAACGAGCTGCGCCGGCACGTCGAAGACCGACTATCAGGGCAGCGCATGGAAATATGTTCCCAAGGGCACATGCACGTCCATCGTGACGCCCAAAGGCAAAGGAAGCCTCGAACCCATCGCGAATTAAGGCCGCATGGACACGCCTTACGCCCTCGAGCAAGGACGCACGCATGCGGCGTCCTTGCTGCCGGCTCGCGCGGGGGTGGGATTCAAGAACGTGCATTTCGCCGACATCGACGCTTCGGCCCCCGATATCGGCTTCTTCGAAATCCACGCCGAAAATTACATGGGCGCCGGAGGGCCGCCGCACGCGCAGCTCATGCGGTTGCGCCGGGACTTTCCTCTATCAATCCATGGCGTCGGCTTGTCGATCGGCGGCGCCGAGCGTCTCGACCGCGAGCACCTTCGCCGGGTGAAGTCTGTTGTCGATCGCTATGCGCCGGCCGCCTTCTCGGAACATCTCGCCTGGTCGACGCAGGGCGCGCGCTTTCTCAACGATCTGCTGCCTTTGCCCTATAGCGCGGCGACGTTGGCGCATGTCGACGCGCATGTCGACGAAATTCAGGAGACGCTCGGCAGGCCGATCTTGCTCGAAAATCCCGCCGCCTATCTGCGCTTCCAATCCTCGGACTATTCCGAGATCGACTTCCTGCGCGAGATTGTGCGCCGCACGGATTGCCGGCTGCTTCTCGACGTGACCAACGCCTATGTCAGCGCTACGAATCTCGCCTTTTCGGCTGACGATTACATCGACGCCTTTCCGATGAACTTTGTCGAGGAAATCCATCTCGCCGGCTATGCCGAGGACGCCGATGAGATCGGCGATCTTCTGCTGATCGACGCCCATTGCGCGCCGGTTCAGGAAGGGATTTGGCGTCTGTACGATCGCGCATTGGCTCGACGCGGGCCGGTCGCGACCCTGATCGAATGGGACAATGACATTCCGCCATGGCCGGTACTATCTGAACAAGCCACGCGCGCGGAGCGGTTCCTCCATAAAGACCGTTTGCCGTTGAACGCGACGCCAGATCGGATGCATTCATGACGGCGTCGGCTGACTTCGATCAACGCGCCTTTGTCCGTGCGTTGCTCGACCCCGAACTGCCAGCGCCGGACGGGCTCGAAGCACGCCACGGCCTTCCGCCGGAGCGACGCTTCGCCGTCTATCGCAACAATTTATGCGTTGGGCTGGTCGATGCGCTTGCGGAGCGCTTTCCGATTTGTCGGCAGTTGGTCGGAGAGGAGTTTTTTCGCGCCATGGCGCAGCGCTATCTGCGTGAATTCCTGCCGCGTACGCCGATGCTCTTCGAATATGGAGACGACTTTGCGACATTCGTCGCAAGCTTCGAGCCGGCGCGCGAAGTTCCTTATCTCTGCGATGTCGCGCGGCTCGAATATGCCGTCGGCCAAGCCTATCACGCCGAAAACGCCACGCCGTTGGCGATGGACGCGATCCGCGCCCTTCCGCTTGATCGGCTGGAGGACGCGACGGCGACCTTGCATCCCTCGACGCATGTCATCGCGTCGAAATATCCGATCGTTTCGATCTGGCGACGCCATATGTCTGATGAAGATCTGGGGCCGCTGGCGTTGGACCACGGCGAAGAGGCGCTCGTCGTCCGTCCCGAGCTGGCGATTAACGTAGCGGTTCTCCCGGCCGGCGGGGCGGCATTTGTGCATGCGCTCGAGGGCGGGAGAACATTCGATGAGGCCGTCGACGCCGCGACCGCCACAGCGGCGGATTTCGATCTGACGGCCTGCTTGCGGGAGCTTTTTGTGGCTGAAGCTTTCATAGCCATCAGCGTCCAGCGCTGAACGACAAATCGCGTCCTGGCGCGGCTCGATCATAGTGGAGCTTGAGGCGTTATGAATATCGTGACAACCGCTGCGCGCTGGGTGGATGCGATCCCCTATTCTCTGATCGCGCTATTTCTGCGGATCGTCGCCGCTCATCCTTTCTTCATTTCCGGCCAAACGAAGATCGAAGGACCGACGATCGGCGGCGAGATTTTCGGCCTCGATCTGTCGTTCCAAATCCCGACGTCGATCCGCGACTCGACCTTCGCCTTGTTTGCCGATGAATATAAGCTGCCGTTGATTTCGCCGACACTTGCTGCCTATGCGGCGAGCGCCATCGAATTCACCCTGCCGCTGTTGCTCTTTATCGGGCTCTTGACGCGCCTGTCGGCGTTCGGCCTTCTGATGATGACGATGGTCATCCAGATTTTCGTCTTTCCCGACGCATGGTGGACGGTCCATGCCTATTGGGCGGCGATTCTCATCGTGCTGATCGCGCGCGGTCCCGGCGCGATCTCCCTCGATTATCTACTGTTTCGGCGCCGGTCGGCCTGAAGGCCAATCTCCCTAAAACCGGCAGGCGCGCGGCGCACCGCCGGTGACCGTGGCCTCAGGGTTCGTCGACATAGACGACGGTGCCGGTCTGCTGGGGCGACGTATGCGCATGGGCGAGTCCGATGCCGACGCCGAAGAAGATGACCGATCCGATGATCGCTCCGACGATCGCGCTGCTGAACTTCGACATAATGTCCTCCTGTCGTTTGATGAAAGGACATTATCCGTCGCAAGCCTGAGCGGATGTGCGCCTCCGCACGCGTCGCAATTTTGCGTAAACGCGCCCTGCGCGAGCGCGTCGCCGGTCACTCTTCACGCGCGCGAAAATCTGTCTCAGCGACGCTCCAACCACACGCCAAGGATCGCCCCGCCGATGGCGCCAGCGACGGAGAACGTCGCTGCGGCAGGTAGTCCTGCAGCGGCGACGCCCAAACCTGCGGCAAGCGCCGCGCCGATTCCGGCGAAGGCGATGGGTGTCGTGCCCTCCACGTCAGAGGTCCTAGCGTGCGCTTTCGCGACCTTCCGAATCCTGGCCATCTTCCGATCCTCGCTTGCGCTCAGGCCTTTCGACTGACCGCTCGCAAGAGCAGATAGGACGCGACGCGCCAAAAAGGCGTGTCCGCCGACGCGGCACGCCTCATAATTTTTTAGCGATTTCGTGAGCTTAGCCGCGAGCCGCCGAGCGTATCGTCAAGCTGCCGGGCGCGATGGCGGCGCCTCTCTATGGGCCGACGGGGCACAATCTTTCCTGCCCGTCGCGATTTTTCTTCATCAGCTAAATGAGAAAGAGCGAAATCGCCCCCGACGGAAGGCCGCCAGGGGCGCAAAAATGGTCAGGCCGCGAGCTGCAACTGATCCGCCGACGATTTGCCGCTGCGCCTGTCGACGGCGATTTCGTAAGTAACTTTTTGGCCTTCGGCGAGGCCGGACAATCCGGCGCGTTCAACCGCGCTGATATGAACGAAAACGTCCGGGCCGCCGGACTCCGGCTGGATGAAGCCAAAGCCCTTTTGGGCGTTGAACCATTTTACGGTGCCTGTCTGCATGCCATGTCCTTTCAAGAACAAGTTTCTGCGCACGCACAAATTGCGCGGCGCTTGAGGATCGAAGTTCTGGAGAGGAAGTCAGGAGCCGACGCGCCAAGGGAGCGAAAGCAAGATCATTCGGCCGAAACTCGATAGGCGATACTTAGCCTGTATGGCCAAAAATACAAGCTGTGACGCGTGCACAGCAAAGGAACGCAGTTACGCCTGCCGACTGACGGGACATGACCACCGCGGCGTCGAAGCTGCGGCCGCTAAGCGATGGACTGCCTCATCTTCTGATGCGCTTGGAGATAGGCCGTCACAAGCACGACAAGTTCTCTTTGCAGCCGCGCTCTGAATTGCGCCGGTGCATCTTCTTTAAGCAAGGCTTGTACTGGTCCGACCATGGCGTTGAGCGCGATCGTGGCGACCATGGCGGGGTCGTCGAAACGCGCGTCTGGCGCGCTCGCCAGCATGACGGCGACCGCCGCCACGATGCGCGCGCGCATGCGCGCGGCGAGCGCGCCGCCGCCCCGCTCTTCCGCAACCGCATAGAGCGCCATCGCCTCCTTAGGGTTGCGAAGCTTGGCGTCAAGAAAAGAAAGGACGAAGGCTGAAGCCATCTGAGACAATGGCTTGCCCCGATGTTCCTGACAGACGCGCTCCACGGCGGCGGCGACGCCTTCCAAATGCTGCTCGAGGACGGCGGCGAGCAGCGCGTCGCGATTCGGAAAATATTGATAGAGGCTGCCGACCGATGCGCCCGCTCGCTCGGCGATACGAGTCGTCGTGCAGCGGCTCAGGCCCTCCCGGATCAAAACCTGAATCGCCGCGACGCGCAGCGTTTCGACGGTGACGACAGAGCGCGCCTGAACCGGTGATTTTCTGGGCTTTAGAGTTGCTGCGACGGCGCTCATGGAATGCGAATTCAGAAAGTGAAGGATGCTTCATATATTCGACTGGGCGACATGCAACAAGGACCCGCGCGATGACGACGACATTCACTCTCGGCGACCGCGCCGTGAATCGGCTCGGCTACGGCGCGATGCAGCTCGCTGGACCCGGCGTCTTTGGTCCGCCGAAGGATCATGATGCGGCGCTGGCTGTGCTGCGCGAAGCGGTCGCAGCCGGAGTGAACCATATCGACACCAGCGACTACTACGGCCCACATGTCACCAACCAGCTGATCCGCGAGGCGCTGCATCCCTATCCGGATGAGCTTGTCATCGTCACCAAGATCGGCGCGCGGCGCGGCCCGGACGGCTCATGGTTGCCAGCCTTCTCGCGTGAAGAACTCACGCAGGCCGTGCATGACAATCTGCGAAATCTTGGTCTCGATGCGCTCGATGTGGTCAATCTGCGAATCATGTTCAGCGTTCACGGCCCGGCGGAAGGCTCGATCGAAGCGCCGCTCGCCGCGCTCGCGGCGCTTCAGCGGCAAGGCTTGATCCGCCACATCGGGCTGAGCAATGTCACGCCCGCTCAGATCATAGAGGGACGCGATATCTGCGACATAGTCTGCGTGCAAAACCGCTACAATCTCGCGCACCGGACCGATGATTCCCTCATCGACGATCTCGCCCTCAACGGCATCGCCTATGTGCCCTTCTTTCCGCTTGGCGGATTCACGCCGTTGCAATCCTCGACCCTGTCCGATGTCGCGCGGCGCCTCGACGCGTCGCCGATGCAGGTCGCGCTCTCATGGCTGTTGCGTCGCGCGCCCAATATACTGGCGATCCCCGGCACGGCGTCGCTCGCGCATCTGCGAGAAAATCTCCTGGCGAGTGAACTCGATCTGCCGGACGAGGCGATGGCCACGCTCAACGGCGTTGAAGAAAACCTCGATTCGCCTGAATGAGCGATCGTTGATCTTGGTAGGATGCGACGGCGCTCCTCTTACCCTAGCCAGCCGCTAATGCTCTCAGCTTTCGCTGTTCGCTCGACGAAGGAAGAAATCTCTGTCGCCGACGATTAAGCCGATGGACAGGATCGACAGAAGGATGGTTTGAATTATTTTGCTGTCGGGATGAGTAGCGAACAATTCGTTGAAGCTCCCAGCGGTGACACGAAAAACGATCGCGATAAGAATATTTCTATGTGTCTTATAGTACAGCCAATTCATCAATATCACAAAGGGAACGAGGCTCAGCGAGAAGTTCAGGCTATATAGCAGTCCCGCCTCAGCCACGTTACTGTGGTAGTAGCCCTGAATAAATGACAGGGGCATGTACCAAAGCGCCTAATAGACCGCGAACAGCAAGGAGACGCTGAGGAGATTCATGCGATTGCGCAAACAATCGGCGCCATAGGAATGCCACGCCAACTCCTCGATCGTCGGCGCCAGAAAAAGCATGAACCAGCCGGGTAAGAGCCCTGCTGAAAAGGACGCTTTGCCAGCCAAATTGAATTGGTCTGCGCTGTAACCAAAAAGCAAAGAAATTGCCTGGGCGAGAACTATGCTCCCAAGCATGAGAAAGCACGTTAAGAACAGATAAACCGGCTGGACCGCTCTGAGAGTGAACACTCGGCGTTTGAGATCGTTGCGCAGATTCGGGTCCGGCCACATCATAGCGAATGCGATGAGCGCAGGAGCCGCCAGGCCGGCGACGAGCAGAAAGCTGACCGTCAAGCCAAGAAATTCATTGGTAGGCGTAATGTGACTAACGTAAGCGGCCGCAAACCAAAACGCCCACGGAATTGCCGTTGAAAGTCCATAGAAGATGACCGGATGGCGATAGTTTTCAATCTGGATTATCGGCGAGCCTTGCCGCTCGCGTTGCAGGGCGACCACGTCGTCTGTCATGCGGTAGTTCCCGAAAGATGTGATCGCAGACGTTTGCCGGCATCTTTTCCGGATAACTTCCGAATTCCCAACGCCTGACACAAAAGCTTAGCAAATTAGTGGTTCTTCCTCAATTCCTGTTGCGGCAGTCACTACGCAGGAAGCAGGCGCGCCCGGAGGAGTTCTGGTTCAGCTCGACCATACATCGTTCGTTTTAGCGCTTTCAAACGATTGATCTGTCCTTCCGTCTGGCCGTTGCTCCAAGGCTCAGTGATCGCATTTCTCACCGCGTCAATGTCTCTTTGCGCCGTGCGCGCGAAACGTTGCATCGCGTACAAGCCTGACTTCTGTGCGTCTTTCAGCCACGAGCCAAGTTTACCGACACTCTTGCTTTTGAGCATGCCCCTAAATCGCATGGCGAGTCGACGCATGGTGGCGAACTCTGGCCAATCCTTTTTCAGCGCATCGACTTTCGCAGCTTGATTGGCGGTCAGCATTCCCCGCGGCTTGATGCACAGCGCCGCAGCCACGATTGGCGATATCGAACGTCCCGTCGCGGGATCGACAGGTGGTGGATTCGGAATAGTCGTCGTAGCCTTCAAATTCATCGTCTTGCTTTTCGGATTGCGCCATTTCGCCAAAAGTCGCTCAAGGTTTGAAAAACTTCCTGTGTAACCGCGCGCTTTGATTTCCTGGAAAAGGCGACGGCCGCGCACGCAACCTTCTGACCTGCGACGTGATAGATAATCTTCGAAATGTCGCGGCGACGTCGTCTTAGGCGCCGAAGCGCTCCGTTCGAGAAGCGTATTTGCTCGAATCCATTTGGCGATCGTGCGGCGATCGAACTCCGTTTGTCCAAAAAGGGCAAGAAGCGCAGGCGCTCGGGCGTTCGCGCGGCGGCTTCACGACGAAAATCCACGCAAAATCGGATGCGTCGGGCGACATCATTGCTTCCGATCTGACCGGCAGCGAGGCTGCCGACGCGCCGCATTTCGAAATGCTGCTCGACATCGGCCCGGATATCCAGCCGCGCGCCGCTATCTGTGACAAGGGCTACGCCGGCAAAGCCAACCGCGCGGCGGCAAGAGCGCGCGGCATCGCTCCAGTCATCCCGCACAAGGCCAATGAGAAAGACAAACCAAAATTCTTCGCCAGGACGCTCTACAAATCCCGCGCCCGCATCGAACAGGGGATCGGGCGTATCAAACGCTTCAAGCGCGTCGCCCGACGGCTTGCTGTGCGAAGAGCGGCGCAAGACTGGTTGGATGCGGGCGGAGGCTGCGGGCGATCCGGGTCCGTGGCGACAACAGGCGATCCTCGGGCGTGCGCTGGGACGCGGACGCTTTGCGCGACATTGTCCGCGACTATGCGATGGAGACGCTCGCCGACAACGACGCGGTCCTCGTCGTCGATGAGACGGGCTTCCTGCAACAGGGCAAGGCGTCCTGCGGCGTCGCGCGTCAATATACGGGCTCTGCGGGCAAGATCACGAACTGCCAGATCGGCGTCTTCGCCTGCTATGTCGCAGAGCGCGGCCATGCCTTCATCGACCGCGAGCTTTATCTGCCGAAGAGCTGGACAGACGATAAAGCGCGCATGGCGAAAGCGCATGTGCCGCGAGAGCTGATCGACAGCGCCCATGGCGGCTTCGACCAAGCCGGCATTGGCTCTGGCCATGATCGAGCGCGCCATCGGCGCGAATGTTCCTTTCTCTTTCGTCGCCGCCGATACTGTCTACGGCGTCGGCGATTTCGAAATGGCGCTCCAGCGCGCCGGTAAAGGTTATGTGCTCGGCGTGAAGTCCAACGAGCCGTTTCATTCCTGGGACAAGCCGCAGCGCGTCGCCGGAACGGCGATGGCAATTGCCGACGGGCTGCCGGCTTCCGCATGGCGTCGACTGTCGGCAGGCGCTGGCGCGAAGGGCGAGCGCTTGCAGAGGCTGCCTCGTCAATGTGGGAAGAAAAGGCGCTTCGGTCTCGATCTTGTCGAGCTTGCAACATACTAAGACTGGAAGCACGCAAACCTCTTGCTCGAAGCGAAAAACCAAAGCAAACTGTCGTCAGACTAGAATTCAACTGGATGATATCGGCCACGGCGGAGCCCGCTCTATGGTTAGTCGTAATTTGGTCGTGATTAGGTGTGGTGAGCATTCGCTTCACTCGGAGTGGCTATCGGCTTCCCGGCATTGGGATCTGGCCGTCAGTTATTTCGGTGCCGACAACGAGCGTGAATTTCCAGAGGCTGTTCAGGTGCATAGGTACAAAGGCGGGAAATGGGACGGATTGCATGCGTATTTTCAAGATCATCCGGACACACTTAATCATTATGACTTTTTTTGGTTTCCCGACGACGACATAAGGGCCGATTCGGGCCAAATCGACACTCTATTTGAGTTAACAGCTAACCATGGTTTCGAACTAGCGCAGCCTAGTTTATCTGCAGATAGCTATCTGTCGCATTTGATCACTTTGAATAATCCATTATTTGAATATCGGCTGGTAAACTTCGTCGAACTGATGGTCCCCGTCTTTTCGCAATCTCTGTTGAAGAAGGTGCTACCGCTGTTCGAACACGCTCGAAGCGGTTTCGGTCTAGATTTTCTCTGGCACCGATTTACCAGTGAACCGAAGCATGTAGTCGCAATTGTCGATCTCGTAGAGGTCGTCCATACCCGTCCCGTGGGCGGGGCTCTCCACCGAATGATAGCGCTGGAAGGAATGGAAACGCCTCAACAGGAAAGGGATCGAATCCTGTCTGTTTGCGGCGATCTCACCAAAACACAGATGACTTTTGGAGGCAAACTACGTTGTGGATTGAAAGTACATGGCAGAATTTTCGCCAGCGCGATCGCTGCGGTTGGTTGGGCCCTCGATCCAACCAACCGGCGTCAGGTCGACACTGTTTTGGAAGCACGATACTTCCTGCATTGGATTCGTCGAGAGTTTTATTCGTCCTTATTCTGTCCGGCTCCGTTAGGGCGGATTGATCCGGCGGAGCACCTAGAAAATATGCTCGCTGACAGGCTTCCGGAAATGCAGGCCGCCCGAAGGTGACCTGACCTTTTTTGGCGATGTTATACTTGACATGCCCAGCCTCAAGATAAAGTGATAACCGTCTCCGCAACAGAGATGCGAACGATGGCGAGAAGCGTGCGCGAAACTACGCGGCTTATCCGTCATCCGTGAAGAACTCGCAAGGCGTTGACGTGACGAAGTTTTGAGACCTGCGGAAGTAATCGTTTCCGCAGGTTTTCGCTGCGCGGGATGCTGTTTGCTTGCAAATTGATCCGGCGCCGCTGTC
>NZ_JBFWVN010000024.1:0-43157 GCF_050246715.1 Methylocystis sp. | reverse complement strand
CAGCGGCGCCGGATCAATTTGCAAGCAAACAGCATCCCGCGCAGCGAAAACCTGCGGAAACGATTACTTCCGCAGGTCTCAAAACTTCGTCACGTCAACGCCTTGCGAGTTCTTCACGGATGACTAAACCCAGCCGCCGCGCATCAGCGCATGGTGCGGTTAGCAGAGAATTGAGGCAAGTGTTCTCCGTCATGGCCGGGCTTGTCCCGGCCATCCACGTCGAGAGGCGGCGCAACGCGCGAGATTGGCGCGGCGGCGCCGCGTGGATGCCCGGCACAAGGCCGGGCATGACGTGGAACGGGTGCGAGTAATCCACTTAACACCCTGCTCAAACAGCGCTCACCCCACCTGATACTCCTCGTCGATTGGCACGCCGAGCGCCGTCACAAGTCGGTTCGTCTCCGACGCCATGCCGACGATCGCCAGCAACTCGCGATATTCCTCTTCGCTCATTCCCTTGGTGCGGGCACTCGCGGTGTGCGAATGGATGCAATAGGGGCAGGCATGGGCGATGGAGACGGCGATATAGATCATCTCCTTGACCTTGGGGTCCAAAACGCCCGGACCCATCACTTGCTTGACGCTCTCCCAGGTGCGTTTCAGCGTGACGGGATCATGCGCCAACGCGCGCCAAAAATTATTGACGAAATCGCTTTTGCGCGTCGCGCGGATGTCGGCGAAGACTTCCTGCGCCACGGGCGAAAGGTCTTCGTCGGCGAGCAATCGGACCGTGGCCATGTTCTCTCTCGTGTGATGGCGAGGGCGCGAGGAGCGTCACTTGTCGGGCGCGCTCGGCGCGGCGGGCCATGTGCGCGGGCCCGGATTGACGTGATAATTCACGCCGCAGCCCGAGAGCGCCAGCGCCATCGCGAGGAAGAAGAGCATCGATTTTGGAAGCGGGGCGAGGCGCAAGAGCCGTCCATGGGGAAGAGTTGCGGCGGACTTTAAAGTCCTCAAGCCTTATAGGCGCAAATCGAGGCCGATGGAATCTTCACGAATTTGCGTTCGCGAATGACCTCAAATCCCAAAAAGATTGCGCGCGCCGACCAAAAACGCCGGCCACGCGCTTAATGCATCATCTGCCTTGCGCCGCCGCGCGCGCCTCTTGGGGCGACGCGCGGCCCTCCCTGCGAAAGCGGATGTCGAAATCGTTTCGGCGACCGACAGGCGGGCTTACGAGCCCCAGATCGTCAGCGCGGCGCAGAGCGCGAAGGGCAGCCAAGCGAGCGCGACCACGGCCGACACGCACATGAACCGCTCAGTTTCACTTGCCTCTCTGCGAGGCGCATTGTCCTGCCACTGAATGAACGCCATCACGATCCCCTAAGGTTCAACCGACGCTTTGAGGAAACGCACGACGAACGGAATCGTTGCAAAAAAGTTAAGAGCAAGCGCCGAAAGGTTAATGGCGGGCGGCGGCGAGCGGAGCGCGCGACGAGCGCTGGCTCGGCGGCGACGCCGGCGCGGCGCTTTCGCTGAAGAGTTCGGCGAGCTTTTCGGTCATGGCGCCGCCAAGCTCTTCGGCGTCGACGATCGTCACCGCGCGGCGGTAGTAGCGGGTCACGTCATGGCCGATGCCGATGGCGATCAGCTCCACCGGCGACTTGGTCTCGATCTCGTGAATGATCTGGCGCAGATGCCGTTCGAGATAATTCCCCGGATTGACCGACAGCGTTGAATCATCGACCGGCGCACCGTCGGAAATCATCATCAGAATGCGCCGCTGCTCGGTGCGCGCCAAAAGCCGGCGATGCGCCCAGTCCAGCGCCTCGCCGTCGATATTCTCCTTCAAGAGCCCCTCGCGCATCATCAGGCCGAGGTTGCGCCTGGCGCGCCGCCAAGGCGCGTCGGCGGCCTTGTAGATGATGTGGCGGATGTCGTTTAAGCGGCCGGGATTGGGCTTCTTGCCCTCGGCAATCCAGGCCTCGCGGGACTGGCCGCCCTTCCAGGCGCGGGTGGTGAAGCCGAGTATCTCGACCTTGACGCCGCAGCGCTCCAGCGTGCGCGCCAGAATATCGGCGCAGGTGGCGGCGACGGTGATCGGGCGCCCGCGCATCGAGCCGGAATTGTCCAAGAGCAGCGTCACCACCGTATCGCGAAAATCCATGTCCTTTTCGCGCTTGAAGGACAGAGGCTGCTGCGGATCGATGATGATCCGCGGCAGGCGCGCCGGGTCGAGCATGCCTTCTTCGAGGTCGAACTCCCAGGAGCGGCTCTGCTGCGCCATCAGCCGGCGCTGCAGCCGGTTAGCGAGCCGCCCCACCACCGAGGAGAGATGCAGCAGCTGCTTGTCGAGATAGGCGCGCAGCCGATCAAGCTCCTCGGCGTCGCAGAGCTCCTCGGCGCGGATGGTCTCGTCGAAGCGCGTCGTATAGGCGTGATAATCGGCGCCGGCGCGCTCGGCGGCGTTGGTCGCCGGGCGGCGCGCCTCGGCGGCTTCCTCGGCGTCGCCGGCGTCGGCCTCGCGCTCGGTCTCGCCATAGGGCGCTTCCGCCGAATCGCTTTCGCCTTCCTGCTCCGCATCCTCGGCGGCGAGCGCGGTGTCCAATTCAGTCGCGCTTTTCGATTCCTCGTCGTCCTGATCGTCGCTCTCGTTCTGATCGGGATTTTGCGGCGCTTCCTCGCTCTCCTCGTCGGCTTTGGTCTCGTCCGGCGCCTCGCCGCTCGCCATGTCGAGATGCGAGAGCAGGTCGCGCACGATCTGGGCGAAGAGTTTTTGGTCCTCCACCGCGCCGGACAGACGGTCGAGATCGGCGCCGGCGCGCTCTTCGATCGTGTCGCGCCACAGATCGACGATTTTCTCGCTGTGCGGCGGCGGCGCGAGTCCGGTCAGGCGCTGGCGGGCGAGCAGCGCCAGCGCGTCTTCGAGCGGCGCGTCGTCGCGGCTTGAAATCTCGCCGGCGTGGCTGCGTTGATAGCGGTCGTCGAGCATCGCGCCGATATTGGCGGCGACGCCCGTCATCCGCATCGCGCCGATTGATTCGCAGCGCGCCTGTTCCATGGCGTCGAAGGCGGCGCGGGCGTCGGGGGGCTCGGGTGCATAGCGGCGATGCAGCGCGTCGTCATGACAGGCAAGACGCAGCGCCAGCGAATCCGCCTGTCCGCGCAGGATCGAGGCGTCTTTCAGGGTGAGCTTGCGCGGCGGCTCGGTCAGCCGCGCCTTGGCGCCCTCATTGGCGGCAATGAGCGACGGCCGTTCGGGCGCGAAGGTGACGTCGAGCGCCGGCGCGCGGGCCATGGCGCGCATCGCGCCGGCGACGGCGCGTTTGAACGGCTCCTGCGGCGCCTCCTTTGGCGAGGCGGGACGGCGGTTCGTGGGAGCTGGAGGCATCCGCCCAATATAGACCAGTTCGCTCTGGCGCAGGAAGGAAAAGCCTCACGCGATGCGCCGGGCCGACGCCTCACCAATATCTCCAGGGGCGGCCGTACCAGCCCAGCCCGGGGCCATAGGAATAGTTGAGACTGGCGCGGCGGTCGGCGTCGCGATTAAGGTCGATGTCGAGCAGACATTTCGAGAAGGCGTCGGTCCCCTTGCGGAAGCCATAGCCGCGGCAGCGGACTTCGTCCGCGGCGCGCAGCTCGGCGGTCGAGGCGCATGCGCCCAAGAAGAGCGCCAATATGCCTATGGCGAATATTCTTCCGATCCGCATATCGCGATTCTCCGCCCGGTCCGGGGCGATTATTGGGCGGTCGATAGCGTTTTCCGCCTGGCCGCTTGGCAAGCGCGTCAGAGCGAGAGTGGTTCAAATCGCTTAAATTTGCGCAAAGCCCGGAGGGCGCAGCTGACGCGCGGTTTCAGCCCGAAAGGCATGAATTGCGCGATTCCTTACAATTTTCGTTCGGCCTTGTTGAAGTTGGAGAGATCGCCTTCCGCCGCGGCGCGCTTCCGCCAGGATTTGGCGATGGCCGGGTATTTGATCTCCTTGGAGATGCGGGAAATCTGCTGCTGCAGCTTCTCGCTCCCGCATTGGGGACAGGCCGGGACGTCCGAGCCGCGCACCAGCAGTTCGAATTCCGCCGCGCAGGCGTCGCAAACATAGGCGTAAAGCGGCATGAACCCCTCGCGTCGGATACAGTTGCCTGCGACGCGAGCAATTTCCGTTCCGCATGCCGGCTTCATGCTTTCGCGCCCGCGACGTGTCGGTGAGCCTTTCAAGCTTAGCGTCGGCATTTTTCTAATGTAGCGGCTGCTCGGTTGAACGCCGCCATGCCCCCACCCCGGCCCTCCCCCGCTTCGCGGGAGAGTGAGAAGATTGCGCGTTTCACAAGAGATTGCGCGTAACGCCTGCCGCCCCCTCTCCCGCTTTAGTGGGGGAGGGTGAGAGAGAGGGCCAAGCCCTCTCTATGTCATCACCACATTCACCGCACTTTCCGGCAGTTCCTTGCCGAAGCAGCGCTGGTAGAATTCGGCGACCAGCGGGCGCTCAAGTTCGTCGCATTTGTTCAAAAACGTCATCCGGAAGGCGAAGCCGATGTCGCCGAAAATCTCGGCGTTCTCGGCCCAGGTGATGACGGTGCGCGGGCTCATCACCGTCGAGAGATCGCCGGCCATGAAGGCGTTGCGGGTGAGATCCGCGACCCGCACCATCTTGTTGGCGACATCGCGCCCTTCCTTCGACGCGCCATAGGATTTCACCTTGGCGAGCACGATATTGGTCTCGGCGTCATGCGGCAGATAATTCAGCGTCGCGACGATCGACCAGCGGTCCATCTGCGCCTGATTGATCTGCTGGGTGCCGTGATAAAGGCCGGACGTGTCGCCAAGCCCGACCGTATTGGCGGTGGCGAACAGGCGGAACGCCGGATGAGGCCGGATCACCCGGTTCTGATCGAGCAGCGTGAGGCGGCCCGAGACTTCGAGCACGCGCTGGATCACGAACATCACGTCGGGGCGGCCGGCGTCATATTCGTCGAAGCAGAGCGCGATATTATGCTGAACCGCCCAGGGCAGGATGCCGTCGCGAAATTCGGTGACCTGTTTGCCGTCCTTGAGGACGATGGCGTCCTTGCCGACAAGGTCGATGCGCGAAATATGGCTGTCGAGATTGACCCGCACGAAGGGCCAGTTGAGCCGCGCCGCCACCTGCTCGATATGGGTCGACTTTCCGGTGCCGTGATAGCCGGTCACCATCACCCGACGGTTCTTGGCGAAGCCGGCGAGGATGGCGAGCGTCGTCTGGCGATCGAACAGATAGTCGGGATCGAGGTCGGGCACATGTTCATTGCGCTCGGAGAAGGCCGGAACCTCCATGTCGGAGTCGATTCCGAACACCTGGCGCACGGAAATCTTCATGTCCGGCGTGCTGTCGAGCCCGGTTGCGGCATGTTCTAGAGCGACCAAAATGCGTCCTTTCGTTACGCCGAAACTAAGCCAGCGGGGGCCAAAAGCCCCGCCCCAATCGAGCGCTCAGACCAACCGTGCGGCCCTCAGCGTCTTATAGGCATGGATGATTTCCCGCAATTTTTCCTCGCGGGAGCGGTCGCCGCCATTTGCGTCGGGATGATGGCGCTTGACCAGTTCCTTGTAGCGCGCGCGGATCGCCTCTTTATCCGCCGTCTCCTCGAGCCCCATGGCGACGAAGGCCCTGATCGTCACCGGCGAATGGGTCCGACCTCGGCGCTCGGGGGCGGGCGGCGGACGGCGGAAGCGCTGGCGATACACGCCAAGCGGATCGGCCGCCGCCGCCATCGGGTCCTCCCGAAAGCCGGCCTGTCCGCGACGCGTTCCCATCGACCAGGTCGGCCGATGGCCGACGGTCGCGTCCTTCATGTAGCGGGCGACCGAAGCGTCATCCATACCGTTGAAATAATTGTAGGTTGCGTTGTATTCCCGAACATGCTCAAGGCAGAAGCAGAAATACTGCCCCTCGCGCAGCCGGCCCATCGGCGCGCGATAGGTGCCTTCCGCCTCGCAGCCCGGCGAATCGCAGCGGATCACGCTCTCGCGCGGGGCTTCGCGCGGCTCGCGCTGCGTTCGGATGCGATCGAACAGGGGCGAATTGAGGTTCATGTCGTTCCATTATGATGGCGCCGCAGCACGCCGCAAGCACAACCGGCGCCCGATATGCAGATACGGCGCCGACGGGGAGATGAACAATGACGGATCAGAGTAAAGGCGTCGTCAAGGCGCGCATTGCCCAAAAACTCACCGAAGGCCTCGCGCCGGCGGCGCTCAACGTGATCGACGATTCTCATCACCACGCCGGGCATGGGCATCACCATCCCGACGGCGAAACCCACTTCACCGTCGAAGTGGTGAGCGCGGCTTTCGAGGGCAAGAGCTTGATCGAGCGGCATCGTCTGGTCAATGCGCTTCTCGCCCAGGAGCTTGCAGATCGGGTTCACGCGCTGGCGATCAGCGCCAAGACGCCGCAGGAAGCCGCGCGCGCTTAGCGCGATCGCAAGAAACGCCGCAAAGGATTCGTCATGGCCGCCGATACAGTGGCGAAACCAAGCGCCAAGCCGGCGAACCCGTGTTTTTCTTCCGGTCCCTGCGCCAAGCGTCCGGGATGGGCGCTCGCCAATCTCGCCGGAGCGGCGCTCGGCCGCTCGCACCGTTCGAAGAGCGGTAAGGCGAAACTGGCGCAGGCGATCGCGCTGACGCGAGAGATTCTGCAAGTTCCCGCCGATTATCGCATCGGCATCGTGCCGGCGTCGGACACCGGCGCCGTCGAGATCGCGCTCTGGTCGTTGCTCGGCCCGCGCGGCGTCGATGTCGTCGCCTGGGAAAGCTTCTCAAAAGATTGGGTCAATGACGTTCTCAACCAGCTGAAGATCGACAAGGCGCGAAGCCTTGTGGCGCCTTACGGCGAACTGCCTGATCTCGCGCGGATCGATTTCGACAATGACGTTGTCTTCGCCTGGAACGGCACGACTTCCGGGGTGCGCGTCGCCAACGCCGATTTCATTCCGTCGGACCGCAAAGGTCTGACGATTTGCGACGCGACCTCGGCCGCGTTCGCGCAGCCTTTGGATTTCGCCAAGCTCGATGTGACGACTTACAGCTGGCAGAAAGTGCTCGGCGGCGAGGCCGCGCATGGCATGCTCATTCTCTCGCCGCGCGCCGTCGAGCGGCTGGAAAGCTACACGCCGTCCCGGCCGATGCCGAAGATTTTCAGATTGACCAAGAAGGGCAAGCTCAACGAAGGGATTTTTCAAGGCGAGACGATCAATACGCCGTCGCTCCTTGCGGTCGAAGACTATCTCGACGCGCTGTCATGGGCGAAATCGATCGGCGGACTTGAGGCGCTGTTCGCGCGCTGCGACGCCAATGCGCTTGCCGTGACCGATTGGGTGGAAAGAACTCCCTGGATTGATTTCCTCGCAAAGGATCCGGCGACGCGGTCCAACACCAGCGTCTGCCTCGTTTTTACCGGCGACAGCGCGGCGACGGGCGCCGACGCCAAGGCGGCGCTGGCCAAAAAAATGGTCGCGATGATCGAAGCGGAGGGCGCGGGCTATGATTTCGGCGCCTATCGCGACGCGCCGCCGGGCTTCCGCATCTGGTGCGGCTCGACGGTCGAGGCGTCGGACGTGACGCTGCTGACGCAATGGCTCGACTGGGCCTATGCAGCGGCATGCGCCGAGGCTGCGCAGGCGGCGTGAACCCTTGATCGCGGCGCTATGAATCGCTCCAGTCCGTCACGATGAGGTTCGGAATCCGTTCGAACTCACGGCGGTTCGTCGTCACCAGAACAGCCCGCCGTCGACGGGCTTGCGCAGCGATAAGATAATCGAACGGCCCGATCGGCGTTCCGCGCTCCTCCAGGAAGGCTCTGATGTCGCCGGCTTCGCGCGCATCTTCGCCATCGAAGGAAGGCAGATCGAAACCGGCGGAAAGAAACTCATCAAGGAGCGCGCACGCTTTTTCGGGGCGATTGCTCTTTGCGACTCCGTAGGTGAGTTCAAAAATGACGAGAGCCGGAACGATCAGAGGCGTTCCCGCCCTCAATTCCGCATCGAGTCTTTCGCCGATCCACGGCTTCCTCTTGTTCAGGGCGAAAATAATGACATTGGTGTCGAGGCAAAACATCGACGCGGTTCAATCGAACGAGATCGACTCGTCGGGCGCGAGCGGCGAATCTTCTTGTAGCCCAGAAGGCAGGAAGTCTTCCGCCCCCATGGCGTTCAATCTTGCACGCCAGGCGTCGACGTCGAACGCGGGGACTTCGATCGGCTCCAGAATGACCTTGTTGCCGACTTTACTGACGCGCACTTCCGTGCCCGGCATCCGAAATTCCTTGGGAAGCCGGACGGCTTGGCTGCGGCCGTGCTTGAATAATTTCGCGGTGGCGGTCATGTCGCGTCCTTTGATATCTATTTGCGATAGATATCAAACTTCAGGCCATTTTCCACCGATAACATTTCAAGAGGGTCCCGCGTCATACCGCGCTGGCGAAATCTCGAATAAGCTGATCGCTCGGCGGCCTTCCAACCAAGCTACGCTCGTGGCTCCTTTCTTCATAGGATGAACACATGCCGCCGCGCGTTCTCATCTCAGATTCTCTTTCGCCCGCCGCCGCGCAGATTTTTCGGCTGCGCGGGCTCGACGTCGATTTCGAACCGACCCTCGGCAAGGACAAGGACAAGCTCGCCGCCGCGATCGGCGACTATGACGGATTGGCCATCCGGTCGGCGACGAGGGTAACCGCCGACATTTTCGAGCGTGCGAAGCGTCTCAAGATCGTCGGTCGCGCCGGCATCGGCGTCGACAATGTCGATGTGCCTGCTGCCACGGCGCGCGGCGTCATCGTCATGAACACGCCCTTCGGCAATTCCATCACCACCGCCGAACATGCGATCGCGCTGATGTTCGCGCTGGCGCGCGAAATCCCCGCCGCAGACGCCTCGACTCAGGCCGGCAAATGGGAGAAGAACCGCTTCATGGGCGTCGAGATCACCGGCAAGACGCTCGGCGTCATCGGCTGCGGCAATGTCGGCGCCAATGTCGCCGAACGCGCGCTCGGCCTCAAGATGCGCGTTATCGCCTTCGACCCCTATCTCACCGAAGAACGCGCCGAGGAGCTTGGCGTCGAAAAGGTCGAACTTGACGGGCTTTTGGCGCGCGCCGATTTCATCACGCTGCATACGCCGCTGACGACGCAGACGAAAAACATTCTCTCGGCGGAAAACATCGCCAAGACCTGCAAGGGCGTGCGCATCGTCAATTGCGCGCGCGGCGGACTCGTCGATGAAGAAGCGTTGCGCAAAGCGCTGGATGAGGGACATGTCGCCGGCGCGGCGTTCGATGTCTTCGCTCAGGAGCCGGCGACCGAAAATCCGCTGTTCGGTCATCCGCATGTCGTCTGCACGCCGCATCTCGGCGCCTCGACGAGCGAGGCGCAGGAAAAGGTGGCGCTGCAGATCGCCGAGCAGATGGCGGATTATCTGACGCGCGGCGCGATCGCCAACGCCGTGAATTTTCCCTCGATCAGCCCCGAAGAGGCGCCGAAGCTCAAACCCTTTGTCGAGCTTGCCGAGAAGCTCGGCCTCTTCGTGGGTCAGATCGCGCGCGTCGGCGTCGAGAAATTATCGATCGTCTATGAAGGCGTCGTCGCTTTCCAAAAGACGCACGCGATTACGTCCGCGGCTCTATCGGGATTGCTTCGGCCGATTCTTGAAGACGTCAATCCGGTCTCGGCGCCGATCCTCGCCAAGGAGCGCGGCTTGGCGATCGAGGAAATCACCCGCGAGGCGCAGGGCGATTATGAATCGCTCGTCACGCTCAGCGCGCATACGGCGCAGGGCGAAATCTGCGTCTCGGGCACCGTTTTTCACGACGGCAAGCCGCGCATCATCCGCATCGGCGAGATTGGCGTCGACGCCGAATTCTCGCCTTCGATGATCTATGTGACGAATGAGGACCGGCTTGGCTTTATCGGCAGATTCGCCGGAGCGCTGGGCGACGCCGAGGTCAATATCGCGACCTTTGCGCTCGGTCGAGACAGGCCTGGAGGCGTGGCTGTCGCGCTCGTCGCCATTGACGGCGAATTGCCGACGCATGCGCTGGCGGGCCTGAAGAGCCTGCCCGGCGTCAAACAGGCGACCACTTTAAAATTCTGAGCATATTACCGCTGTTACGCTCACGCTTACTGTTGCAACTCTGCCACAATCGCTGGAGAAACGCCGCCTCGCGGGACTTGTCCGCTTGCCCGCGCGCACCTGCTGCGAGACTAATCGTCGCGGTGCCCGCGACGATTTCCGAGTCGGCGCGGCGCACGCCCACTCTTAGACAAAGGGACCATCATGCGGCGTCTTGCTCTTGCGTTAGTTTGCGCAATCGGCGCGCTTTGCGGCGTTTCTTCTGAGGGATTTGCGCGCAGCGGCGCGCCGCAGCCGGCGCCGGCGCCGGCGTTCGACCCTTTCGGCGCGCTTTTCGGCGGCGGCGGTTTCGCGCCCCAGTCGAGCGATGGCCGTCCTCAGGCGGTCGCGGTTCCGCGCGAGGTCGTCGCCTTTGGCGAGAGATATGCGCCGGGCACGATCATCATCGCCACCAATGAGCGGCACCTCTACTACACGCTCGGCAATGGCCAGGCGATCCGCTACGGCGTCGGCGTCGGCCGCCCGGGATTCGAATGGGCGGGCACGCGCTATATTTCGCGTAAGCGCGAGTGGCCGGATTGGACGCCGCCGGCGCAGATGCTGCGCCGCCGCCCCGACCTGCCAAGGCACATGGTTGGCGGATTGAGCAACCCGCTCGGCGCGCGCGCCATGTATCTTTCCGGCACGCTCTATCGCATTCATGGTTCGAACGAGCCCTGGACGATCGGTCAGGCCGTGTCGTCAGGCTGCATCCGCATGACCAATGACGACGTCGTCGATCTCTATAATCGAGTGAAGGTCGGCACCCGCGTGGTCGTGACGCGGTAACTCTCGGCAGCGCGGTTTAAACGGCCGGCGCGCGCGTCGGCCGTTTCATTTTGACTATTTTTCTCCGGGTCGATCGCGATCGAGCCCCTTGGCCGCAAGCTCTTCGACATAGGCGTCGAATCGCTGCGTCGCCGTCTCCCCAAGTTCTCGCAAATATCGCCAAGTGTAGATGCCGGTGCGATGCATGTCGTCGAAGTCGAGCCGCACGGCGTAATTGCCGACCGGCGCGACGCCGATGATCGCGACATTGCGCTTGCCGCCGACGGTCTTTCGCTCCCGCTCGGAATGTCCCTGAACTTCGGCGCTCGGGCTTTGCGTGCGCAACAGCTCGGCGCTGAGCGCGAATTGCGCGCCGTCGTCGAAGGCGACGTTCAGCGTGCGTCCGCCTTCCAGGAGGCGGAGTTCAGTCGGCCAGGGCTCTTGCCCCATGTTGCGTCTCTGGCTTTTGCTCGAGCGGTTTACAATCATCCCTACCGCTTTCCGACGCAGGCCGCCAACACGATTCTCAATGAGACTGAGCGCTCTGCTTCCACCAATTCTCCAAGCTGAAGCCGAAGGGATACATCGGAACGAGCGGCGTGCGTTCAGGATGGCGGATGGCGGCGTTATGCGCGCACCAGATGGCGTTCGCATGCTGGAGAGGCACGAAATAGAATCCGGAAAGCAAGATGCGATCGAGCGCGCGCCCCGCCCAAATGCTGTCCTCGCTGGTGCGCGATGCGATCAGATTCGCGATCGCGGCGTCGAGCGCCGGCGAGGCGGCGCCGGCCAGATTGACTGAGCCTTCCCGGTTGAGGCTTTCCGTGGTCCAGCGATTCAGCTGCTCCTGTCCTGGCACCGCCGTCGCCAGCCATTGCCCAGTCATCATGTCAAATTCGAAGCGTCGCCGCCGGCGCTGATACTGGACGTCGTCATATAGGCGGGGATTGGCCTCGATTCCGATGCGCTTCAACGAGCCTGCGAAATTGAGCGCCAGCCTCTCTTCGTCGCGGTCGCGAATCATGATTTCGAACGTGACCGGAACGCCGTCCTTCTGGAGTCGTCCGCCGACGAGAACATAACCAGCTTCAGCGAGAAGCTCCTGCGCGCGCTTCGCGACCGCGCGATCGCGTCCCGAACCGTCGTGACGAACCGGTCTCCAGCGGCCCTCGAGAATATCGTCGCGAACGGCGCCGGGAAACTTCGCGAGAAAGGCGCGCTCGGCGGCGCTCGCAGGCCGCCCCGTCGAAGCATAATCCGACTCTCCGAAATAGCTTTGCGTGCGGACGTAGAGTCCGCTGTAAAAATTGGCGTTGATCCACTCGAAGTCATACATCATCGCAATCGCCTCGCGCAGCCGCGCATCGCGAAAGATTGGTTTACGCAGATTGAAGACGAAGCCTTCCATTCCCGTCGGTCGGCCGGGCCGCAGGACTTCCTTCACGACGGCGCCGTCACGAATGGCGGGGAAGTCATAGCCGCTCGACCAGCGCGCGGCGCTCGTCTCCTCGCGATAATCGATCAGTCCCGCCTTCAGCGCCTCGAACAGCGCGGCTTCGTCGCGGTAGAAATCCAGACCGATTTCATCGAAATTATAAAGGCCGCGCTGGCTCGGAATGTCGCGGCCCCAATAGTCGGGGTCGCGGCGCAGGACAAGACGCTCGCCGAGTTTCGCTTCTGAAATCACGTAAGGACCAGAACCGAGAGGTATCGTCATGTCGAGCGCGTCGAAACGCTCGACATTGATGGTCTTTTTCGACAGCACCGGCATGGCCGCGAGAATAAGCGGCGCTTCGCGATCCTGCACGCCGGTCAGATCGAACCGCACCGCATGGTCGTCGACCGCGACGGCGGATTTCACCAACGCGAAAGTGGCGCGATGGCCCGGTCGGCCTTTCGACTTCAGCAATTCGAAGGAGAATAGTACGTCGGAGGCGAAGATCGGCGTCTTGTCGGAAAAGCGCGCCCGAGGATCGATGTGAAAGGTGACGTGTTCGCGTGCGTCGTCGATATCGACCGACTGCGCGATCAGCGGATAAAGCGAATAGGGCTCGTCCTGCGATCGGGTCATCAGGCTTTGCAGCACATTGCCGATGATGAGCTGCGGCGCATCCCCGAATCTGGAATTGAACGGATTGAGACTTTCGAATCCCCCACGCTTGCCGAGCCGCAGTGCGCCGCCTTTTGGCGCGCGGGGATAGGCATAAGGAAAATGAGCGAAATCCTTCGGCAGCGCCGGTTCGCCATAGAGCGCAAGACCATGCGCAGCGGGAGCGTTCGAAAGATTTTCCGCATGCGCCGAAACGGACGGCAAATCCGCGACGGCAGGGAGGAGCGCCACGAAACCCGCGGCGGCGATCATGCGTCCGATTGCGTGGTCAGTGCGAAGCATTGCATCGCCTCCTTCGCAAATTTCGCGGACAGAAGCTGTCCGGCTTGGGCAATCTCCAATTCCAAGAACTGTTATTCGTCGTCGCCGCATCGCCCGGCGCATTATTGGTTCAGTGTGGATATCGCTGTTGTGAGCGTTTTCGAAGCTTGGCTGCGAAGCGCTTGCCTAGCGGGCGCCGCCCCACAAACGGGGGCGGCGCCCGATCGCATCAAAACTTGAGCTTGATGCCTGCCGTGTATCCACGCGGCTGGCCGGCGATAATTCCCGCGCCTTGCGCCAGCACCAGGCCGCCGGTCGGCCAGACGATCGGCGTTTGTAGCGCGGTGCCGGGGATGAGCGAATTGCCAAGCACGGTTGCGCCGTTGACATAGGTCCGATTGAAGACGTTCTGGACATCGAAATAGAGTTCGATGTTCTTGATATAGAAGTTTGTCAGGTCGTGATTATAATGAGCGTTGAGATTGACCACGCTGTAGCTTGGGATGGTGGTGTAATTAGCGTTGTCGATCGTATAATCGCTCTTGAAGATATATTCGACATAGGCGCCGAGACCCGCGAGATCGCCGAAAGGCTGATCATATCCGAAGCGCGTTGTCAGCGTATGCGCCGGCACATTGGGAATTCTGTTGCCCGCGCGATTGTAAAGAACAGGAACTTTGGCCAGCGCAGGAACGCCACTGACCGCTCCGAGATCGTCCCAATAATTGGTGAAGAACTGATTGTTGAACGTATAGGCCGTGATGAGCCGCCATCCCTCAAAGGGCCGCCAATCGGCGTTCAGCTCGACGCCGCGGTGGAGAGAGGCGGGAATGTTCTGCTGATATGAGACAAGTGCGTTGCTCAACGTCAAAATTTCATTGCGGTGCCATTCATTGAAACCGGTCACGCTGACGGTGAGGTCAGAGCGCGGCGTCCAGTCGATTCCGAGATCGACGCCCATGTTGGTCTGAGCCTTCAGCGGATTTTGTCCGACTCCGTTTCGCGTATTGGTGAGGAACACGAATGTCGGCGTGCTGTAGCCGGTCGCATAGCGCGCCCGCACTTGCCACTCTGGGCCATAGCGATAGGTGAGCGATGCGTCCGGCGCTGTGTTCCAATAGTCATTGTCGACCGCGATCTGAGTAGGAAAGGCCGGCTTTTGGTTGATGGCGTAGTTGTAAACGGTGTTGACGCCCCAGACCCGGTTCCAGTTGGCGCTGAAGCCGATGACGCCGGTCAGGCCTGGCGCGAGCGCAATTTCTTCGCGCGCGCGCAAACTGATGTTTGACGTGTAAGAATCGATCTTGCTGACCTGCGCGCCGGTTGCGCCGCTATACCAAGTATTCGGGATCTGGTTAAAGAGCGGGTTGGTGGTTTTGGCGTTGTTATAGAAGAACTGGAGAAAATGCGTCGCCGGAAACCCAAAGATTGGAACGTGACTGGTGATGTCAGTCTGTGCGGTAATGCCGACGGTCGGGCCTCTGATCCCGACAGGTCCGCCGAGCCCGCCGACGAACGTGGGCCCGACTTTCGGCGGCGTCCAAGTGCCGTTGATGTTATCGAGATAGTCGTAAGTGAATAGTGACCGCCACGTCGTGTCCTTATCAAAATCATGCTCGAACTGAACGCCGCCGATCTGTCTGAGCGTATTCGTGTGAGTGCCGAGCTGCCACACGCTCTGCTTGACCAAAGGCGCAAAGGTTTTCGGTGGAGGCGGGGCCACACGACCATCCGTGTACGCGCCGTTCGCCGGCACGTTTAGATTGTTGCACAATTGGGCGTTCCAAACGGTGGGGATGGCGCAGCCTTGTTGAAAAGGATTAAGATAGAACACGCCTATATTTTCTCGGTTGATGTACTCCGATCTCAAGTTGTTGGCGATATATTTCACGGTGACGCGATCGGCCGGGGTCACGTCCCATCTGCCGAGAAACTTGGCTTGTTTGCCTGAGAAAGAATTGCGGGTCCAGCCGGTGCTGTTGGCGTCGGATGCGAAAAACGCCAGATCGAAGCCGCCGAGCACGCTGTCCTTCACGGCCTTGCCGACGCGAATGTAATTGTTGACATAGCCGAAGCTGCCAAATTCCGAACCTGTGTGGACGCCGTCGATTTCGGCGCCGGTAAAGGTGCGGAAATTGATCGCGCCGCCATAAGCGTAATTGCCGAAGAGCGCGGATGAGGGTCCGCGATAGACGTCGACGGCGGCGTAAGAATGCGGATCGAGCAGGTCGGAACGGCCATTGCCGTCGGCCGTCATGATCGGAAAGCCGTCTTCCCAGAGCATGATGTTGCGAATACCAAATGGGAACCCGACGCCGAGACGATTGCCGGACCCGCGAATCGAGATCATCAGATCGCGCGCATTATTGCCCTGCTGTATGGAGACGCCGGGGCTGTAATTCAGCACGCCCCGGACATCGACCAGCGGCGTCGGCCTTAAGAATTTGGTGTTGACGGTCGTCGCCGTCTCGCCCGGCGGATCGCGGTAGATCGGCAATTTCGCGCGGACGGGATTGAAGCCCGGCGCATATCCGTGTTCGCCTGTCGTCGATTCCTCTACGGCCGGAGGCGTGGCGGGCGCCCGCTGCGCGGCGCCAATGGTGATTTGCGGAAGCGCCTGCTGCGCATGGGCGCCGGACGGGGAGGACAAGACGGCGAGAGCGCCGAGCGCCACGCCGTGCATCAATTTCGATCGAGTCCGCATCTTCTTATCTTTCCTATCTGGGGTTGAAACTCATTGAGTAGGCGCACGCGTTGAGCCGCTTGCGGTCGACGCCTTTTTCCAGGGGTCGGCGAAGCGGGGGGAGGTCAGCAGGGAGTCGTCGGTCAGCGTTTTCAGGAAGGCGATCAGATCGCTCTTTTCCTGGGGCGACAGATCGATCGGCACGATCAGCGCGCTCTTGTTCGGATTGTAGCGGCCGTCGCCCTTCAACGGACCGCTGGCGACGTTGCGGCCGCCGGCCGCGTAAATGTCGATCACTTCTTCAAGCGTCGCGACGCTGCCGTCGTGCATATAGGGAGCAGTGACGGCGATGTTGCGCAGGCTCGGCGCGCGAAACGCGCCCATCTCGGCAGGGTTGTGGGTATTCTCGAACACCCCGCGATTGGGCTCCGGATAAGCGCCCTTGCCGTCGAGATCATAAAGGCCGGTATTGTGAAACGGCGTCTCGATCTCGCGGGTTTTCGCGTGATAGAACTGATCGTCGAAATTCACGCTGCCGTGGCAGTGATGGCACTCCGCCTTCTCGCCAAAGAACAAATCCTTGCCGCGCGTCTCTTCCGGGGTGAGCGTCGCCTTGCCGAGAAGATAGCGATCATATTTCGAGGAGGTCGACACGACGCCGCGCTCGAAGACCGAGATCGCCTTGATGATGTTGCCGAAGTTGATCGGATCGGCTTCGCCCGGAAACGCCGCCGCGAAATCGCGGCGATAATCCGCGTCGCCGGAAAAGCGCGCGAGGATCTCCTTGCGGTTCTCATCATTGACGCCCATTTCGATGGGCTCTTCGCCAAAGAGCGGCCCCTCCATCTGCTTTTCGAGCGTGACCAGCGCCGGATTGGCCCAGGTCAGCGTGGCGCGCCAGGCGGCGTTCGCGACGCTCGGCGAATTGCGCGGCGTATGCTGGCCGGTGGCGCCGACGCCGACCGGCCTTCCGTCGGTGAAAGCCAGGCGCTGCTCATGGCAGGAGGCGCAGCTCTCCTTGCCGTTTCCCGAGAGGCGCGCGTCATAGAAGAGCTTGCGCCCGAGTTCAAAGCGCGTCTCCGACATCGCATTGTCCGGCGGAACGCGCGGCGGCGGCATGAACTCCGGCAAGGTCCAGCTCCATGAATCCGCGCTCTGGTTGGTTTCGCCTTGCGCGCCGGTTGCGATCAGAATCGCGGCGAAGAGGGGCAGAAGAGTTCCGCGCTTCATTTGCCGGCCTCCGAGCGGAAGATTTTCGTCGGCGCGCCCTTGGCCTGGCCGGCGTCATTGGCGTCGGGCGCCGTCTCTTTGAGCCGCAGCCCGAGGTTTTCGAACATCGGCGCGCATTCCGGATCGGCCGGACCGCTCATGCAGCCGGTCGAAAATCCCTTGTCCTTGCCAAGATCGATGCCGGCGAAGAGCGCCTTCAGATCGAGCACGACGCGCTGTCGCGCTGGTTCGAAGGAAGCGAGCTTGACGGGAATGCGATTGGGATTGGTGCAGGAGGCGATTTCGCCTTTGACGGCGTCGCCGCGGCAGCCGGTCGAGCCCAGATGAAGCATCCAGGTCGAGACCGTGATCGTGCCATCCTCATTGACGCGCAGCGGCGCGGCCTTGGGCGCGTCGGCCATCGCCGGCGCGCCGCCATCGGGCGCCGCGCCGGGGCCGCCTTGCGCGCCGGCGTCATTCGCTGCGTTCGCCGGTTTTTTCGGCTTGAGCGGCGGGCGAGTCACGCCGCCTTCCGGATCGACTTCGATCTTCATGAATTTGCGGCCCGCCTGCCAATTCCAACTCATCGACTGCAGATCGAGCGGCGCGGGCGCGGTGGCGAAATTCGAGTGGTTGAGGATGACGTCTTTTCCGTCCTTGTCCTGAACGAGACTTGGGACGCCGATGACGAAGCTTATCCCCTTGTAGCGGCCGCGTGGCGCTGAACCTTTGATCGTCTCGTTGACATCGGCGCTGCCAATGCATTTGCCGGTCTTGTTCTCGAAATCGAGCAAAGCGAGATTGGCGTATTGCCAGTCATTCTGTTCGAGTTCGATCGGAACTTCGCGGCCGGCGGCGTCGATCAGCGCCGGCGCCGAGATGTAGAAGCGCGCGTCGCGGAGTTGGGCCGGCTGACCGCCGGTTCCGAGTCCGGCGATGTCGCGGCCGCATGCGACCGGTTGATCGCCCGCCGTAAGCGCAAAGCGAATCTCAACCGGCTGTCTGTCGCTCGCATTCGATTTATTGGCGGCATGCGCGACGCCTATCGCCGCAAGCCCGCCGAGGGCGATGGCAAAACGGTTAAATGCGCTCATGATTCCTCTCCTGTCGACGACGAGCATTGAGATGTGTCTTGGCGGCGCGTTGGCCGCGCGCGCAGGCGACGACGATCGGCGGCGTGTGCGAACACGCGCGCAAAAATCAGACGCGATGGAGAAAGGGCGAGCGGGGGTCGAAGACCCGGTGGCCGACCGTTAACGCGCTTCTTTAGGAAAGAAGCGTCGGCGGCGCGCGCGAAAGCCTGTTACTTGGCCACTGAACGACTGGCGGCGCGAGATCGTTCCGCTCAATCCAGAAAGGAGGATCGTCCGACTGCGGCGCCAGCACGAGAACCACAGCGGTCAATAGAACTTTTGAACTAGAGTCGCCGCCTTGCTCGTTCAGGTAGCAGGCCAGGCAGTGCATGTGCTGGACATGGGGCGCCTTGCCGTCGCCGTCGCCCTTGTCGGCGCAAATTTCGCTGGAAAGCGCCACAGGGGAGCTGATGAAGGCTCCGATGTCGCCGCTGTAACGAACATGAGAAAAAACAAGCGCCAAAGCTTGCTGAAACAGCAGACATGCGACGACAGCCGCCACAAACGGACGTACATAGCGCCCTATTTTTTGTCTACCTTGCCGCATAGTGAATTCTGCTTACACAGCAATTCATTTGTCAATGAAGTTTGGCGTCGACTTGTTTCAATATTTGTAATTGTTGCGCTTCCGCCACACTTGGTCTTTGCGTCTTTGCGGTTGGTTCGTCGCGGACCGACGACTTCTACATGCGTCGAAATCGACGAAGCGACGACCGACGCAGGGCTTTCGAACCCGCTCGGCATCGTTGGGAGTCTCGCTGATAAATATAGAGATGGAGCGTCGACGGTTTGATTGTCGACAGTAACGCCTTTAGCGGGCGTTGCGCCATGTGCTCGGCGCATAAGGAGTTTTCGTGTTGCCGCTAGCGCGTTTAGCGCCTATGATCGATAGACCGTAAGCAGGGGTTGGCGGCATCCATGCTCATTCGGCTATTTCTTTTGCTTGCGACATTACTGCAGGCGGCGGTCGTGTCGACCGGCGCGGCGCACGCTCGCGTTCAGCATCCGACCTTTACCGCCCCCATCTGCAAGAATGACGCGAGTCC
Organism: Methylocystis sp.; assembly: GCF_050246715.1. Lineage (NCBI taxonomy): Bacteria > Pseudomonadati > Pseudomonadota > Alphaproteobacteria > Hyphomicrobiales > Methylocystaceae > Methylocystis > Methylocystis sp. The sequence goes on along the minus strand of NZ_JBFWVN010000024.1, from coordinate 23,867 downwards.
GGCAAATCCTTATTCGCCGACGGACCGCGCCGGCTCCTGCGTCGACTGCGTCTCCTGCTGCAACTCCCACCCGCCCGATTTATGCGTTTTCGAACTCGTTTCGCGCTTAATCCGTCCGACCGGCCAAAGCGTCATTCTTACCCCCGCTGTTCTTCCGGCGCCGCCGAAGCATTCGGAATCGCCGCCGGCGCGCGGCCCTCCCGCCTAAGTCCAGGCGACGCAATTCGGCAGCGAATCGTCGCGGATTATCATTAAGTCAACGCATCGCCGAAGGCCCTTCCGGCCGTTTGCGATCGATGCGTTTCGTTGGCGGCGCGCTTGGGAGGGAATGCGCTGATGGCCAAATCTCATGAGACGATCAACCGACTGTTTCGAAGCCATCACCGCGATCTGATCACGCGGGCGCGCCGGGTAATCGGCTCGGACGATGCCGAAGACATGGTCCAGGAAGCCTATCTCAAAATGCTTGAAAGCGACCATGGCGACCTGGTCGCCAACACGCGCGGCTATGTGTCGAAAATGACATGCACGCTCGCCATCGATGCGCTGCGAAGACAAAGGACGCATGCCCGGGCAATAGCTGAAAATAGCGCTTGGTTTCAGGCCGCCGCCCGAGAGGCGCGGATCGCGCCGGCGATAGAGGCGTTGGGGCTGGCGTTAGAGTTTCAAGCGGCCCTGGCGCAGCTGCCGCGAAGCTGTCGTCAGATCTTTTTCATGAACCGAATATTGGGTTTCAGCCATTCGGAGATCGCGCAGGAAATCGGCGTTTCCCTTAGGACGGTCAATCGCAAACTCGGTCAGGCGCTGGAGCACTTTGATCGCGCCTTCGAACTCTCAGGCCCGAGCGTCAAGACGTCGACCACGCCGACCGAGTTCTTGGCCACGCCTTCTGTCGTCCGCAAGGTGACGGAAATAAAAATCCCGCCGGCTCGAAAAAATTCTCATCGCAGTCTGTCCGATTTTTGCGGCCTCGCTCGTCCTACTATTCGGGTCCCGCGTGCTGCGAACCCCGTCTGGACTTTCCAGACGAACTCTAAGAGGGAGGCCATCATGACCATCCGTATCGCCAAGCGCATTACTCTTAACGTTATCGGCCGCGCCGGCGCCGGCTGCGCTTCGACCTGCGCCGCCACCAACGGCTAAGCACGATCGGCTCGCGCCGCCGGCTCCCCGGCGGGCGGCGCGGTCGAGGTTCGGCGCGACAGGACGAAGGCGACACTAAATGCGGCTTGGCTTCAATTTCACGCTCGGCGAGACCTTTGACATGGTCCAAAGGCTCATCGCCGAACGACACATCGATTACTGCGAATTTCTCATCGACAATTTCTTTTGCGTCGAGCCAGACGAATTGGCCAGGTCGTTCGATTGTCCTATCGGCTTGCACGTCATGTATTCCAAGTTTCTTGAAGCCGATCGGCCGACGCTCGTCGATTTCGCCGCTCGGCTTCGAGATTATATTGACGCGCTGAATCCGATTTACGTCTCGGACCACATTCTGCGCTTCACTCATGAAGGGCGCGCTTTTTTTTACTTGGGCGAAATAGATTATTCCACGGAATATGAATTCACGCGCGACAAGGTCCTGCAGTGGCAGGAGCTTGTCGGCCAGCGCATTCATTTTGAAAATTATCCCTCCATCATGGACGGGGGGCTGGAGGCGCCGGCTTTTTTTGAGCGCCTCATGAAAGAAACCGGCGCAGGCGTGCTGTTCGACGCGTCCAATGCGGTCTGCTCCCTTCGCAATTGCGGGACGCCGTTCGAAGCCTGGCGCAACGTCATCGCCGAGGCCCAGCATTTTCATGTCGCGGGCTACAGGCATTCCCTGGTCGAGCCTTTCATCTCCCTGGACACTCACGCCGAGGCGCTTGCGCCGGACACGCTCGCCTTCCTAAGAGATTTCCAATCGGTCTTCGACAAGCCGGGCGTGACGATGACCTATGAGCGCGACGACCGGATCGAATTTGAGGATGTCGTCGCCGATCTGAAGTTGTTGCGAGATCTGTTCGGTCAACCGGAAGAAAGGCGTCATGATCTTGCTCTCTCTGCCTAGTCGGACTGATCGCGACCTTTACCCGGCGCTGATGTCGCCGGAACTGAACGCAAAATATCTTACGGACCATAAGGCTTTCGTGCGGATCGACGTGAGCCTGCGCATGTATTGGCACACGCTCTTCGACATCTGCCCCGAACTGTTGGAGCTTTCCGGTCTCGACGGGATGTCCATCTTCCGGCCGTTCATGGCCTGGGCCGGAGAGAAGAAGCTCGCCTTCGACTGGTCCTATTATCTGTGGGTCTACGCTTGGATGCGCCAATCGCCGTTCAAAGAGCGGTTGCTCGCGGACGACAAATATTTGCGATCGATGATGGCGGCGTCAGCCGCCCGTTGGGCGATTCTCGACCGCGGTAGAGATTGCGGAATCGTCATCGGCTGCGCAGACACGACTGATCTTGTCATCGGCTGGAAATGCCGCAGCGTTCGTTTGGGACGTGAGATCGAACTTATCGAACCCGAGGAGCCGCTGCCGGCCCCGCCGAATATTTTTGGTTACTTTACGCTACAGTCCTTTGAACTCGACATGTTTCCGGGATGGCAGAGCCTGGCGCGATGACTAGCGCGCCGCTGTGGCGCGGATATTGGTTGCTGTTCGCCAGCACTTCCGTGGCCGCCTTCATTATGCAAATCGATCTCGCCATGGTCGCGAGACTGGGCGGACGCGCGTTGGGAGCTTATGCGATTCTGATGCGCATCGCGCTGCTCGATGTCGCCGTCACTATCGCTTGCGCCGCCGTCGCGGCGATTGCGCTTGGCCATGCGCAAAGGAATGGCGAAACCGCCGAGGCCGTCGAAAAGACTTGCGCGCTCTCCCTCGCGCTTGGAGTCGCAACAGCGATTTTCGGCTTATTCGCCTACCCGGCCTTGCTCAGCGCGCTAATGGGCGACGCCGCGGCGGCGCCCTTTGTCGGCGCGCCGATCTTTTGGCTCGTTGCCGGCACGCCTTTTCGCGTTCTTTCGAATACGCAAGGATTCTTGTTGCACGCCCTCGGACGCGGCGGTTCGGCGCTCACATGGAAACTCGCGGAAATTCCCGCGAAAGCCGGGGCCAACGTCCTTTTCATGAACGCCCTCGGCTTTGGTTTCGCCGGATGTTTTCTCGCGAGCTGCATCGTTTCGGCCATCGCCTCGATTTGGCTGTGGAGCCGGCTGGAAGCGCATGGCGCGCGTAGAATGCGCGTCCCGGAAATCGCATTCGTCCGCTCTTTTCTGAGCGGAACCTTTTGGGAAGCGTTGCGCGTGCTCTCCCCGCGGGCGGCGATGCTCTTCATGCTGACCCTTTTTTCGCTCCCTTGGCAAAACAGCGCCGACGGTCAGCGTCTCGATTCATTTGCCGCCGCCCAAACTTTCATGCTGTTCGTACTTGGTCCGCTGATTACGCTGACGCGCTTTATCGCCATCCGCCTTCCGGCGAAAGCTCGGGGCGACTGGACGCCGGCGCTCGCGCCAGTGGTGCGGGTCGGCGCCCCAATCGCACTGACCGCCGCAGTCCTACTGCTGTTCGGGCGCGATTGGATCGGCGCGACCCTTTACCGTCAACATGGAGGCTGGTGGTCCGTATTCGTCGCCTGCTTGGCGCTCTCCCTGCCTATCCGCTTCGTCGGCAGTATCGTTCGAGGACTGACGCTCGCGCGGAAGTCGTTCGCGGAACTGACCTCTGTTGACGTGCTTACGCAGTGGCTCATCGCGCCGCTGTTCATTCTATTCGGACTCGCCGTGAACCGTCCGGAGATCGCCTATCAATCTCTGATCTGGCCGGAAGCCCTCGCCGTTTTCTTGATCCGGCTCAACCTTCGATCCGCGCCCGAGGAGTCGGCTGGCGTCCCGTTGCGCTTGAAAGGACATGTCTCATGAGCGTGGAGCGCGTCCCTGTTCTTATCGTCGGCGCCGGCTACGCCGGTCTGTCGGCGGCCACTCTGCTCGCATGGCGCGGCGTCCCCTGCATTCTCGTGGAGCGTCGCCCGTCAACGTCGCGACTGCCGAAAGCGCATGGGCTGAACAGGCGCAGCATGGAGGTTCTTCGCGTCGTCGAAGGTTTGGAGGACGCGCTGTTCGCGGCGAGCCGCACCGGCGCCAATGATACGACGGTGGTCATTGCGGATTCCGTCACAAGTCCGCCGATCGAGACGCTCGTGACCAAGAATTCGCTCGACATGACGGGTGTGTCGCCGAGCAAGATTTGCACCGCGGGCCAGGACCGGGTCGAACCTGTGCTGCTGCGCTTCGCCCGCCAGCATGGCGCCGACATCAGATTTTCGACGGCGCTGGCGCGCTTCTCTCAACGCAATGACGGCGTCGAGGCAATTTTGCGCGACGAAGCTTCGGGACAGGAAACCGCCGTTCTTGCCGACTATATGATCGCCGCCGACGGCGCCGGCGGAACGATCCGCGACTCCGGCGGCGTGAAGATGGAAGGCCCGGGATTCATCGCGGACACGATCGCGGTGTTGTTCGAGGCCGATCTCGACGCCATCCTGCCGAGCGATGGGTTCGCGCTCTATTATTTTCGCGGCGCGGCGTTCTGCGGCGCCTTCGTCACCTGCGACGAACCCAACCATGCCCAGATCAACATAGAATATGATTCCTCCCTTTATCGGGAGACCGATTTCGACGAGGAACGATGCCAGGAACTCGTTCGACAATCTCTCGGCGTCCAAGACGTTGCGGTGAAGATTCTCGACATTCGTCCCTGGCGGATGGCCGCGCTTCTCGCTGATCGCATGGCCTTCGGCCGGGTGTTTCTTGCCGGCGACTGCGCGCATATCGCGCCGCCGGTCGGCGGACTCGGCGGACAGACCGCGATCCAGGACGCCGCGGACCTGGCGTGGAAGCTGGCCCTGGTGGTGAACAACCAGGCCGCTCCCGCGCTGCTAGATTCTTATGAGACCGAGCGCCGGCCGGTGGCGCGGATCGCGATCGCGCGATCCATCGCCAATTACGTCGAACGCATGCTGCCCGAGCGCCAGGACTTGCGTATTCGGGAAGACGAATATGGCGTGCTCGAAACCGCGATGGGTTATCGATATCGCTCGGACGCGATCATCGCCGACGGAGTCGACAGCGGCGCGCCGGTCGAAGATCCTTTGCGCCCGACTGGCGCGCCGGGAACACGCCTCGCGCACGTCTGGCTGAGGCGGGGAGAGGAGACGATCTCCTCTCACGATCTGATCGGACGCACATTCATGCTCTTCGCGGGGCCGGATGGCGGCGACTGGATCGAAGCGGCGCTGCGAGTCGGCCGTCGCTCCGGCGCGCCGCTCGGCGTCTGTCGCCTGGGATTTGACGTCGACGATCCCGAAGGGCTTTTTCTGCCGCGTCTCGGGGTTTCGCCTGAAGGCGCGCTGTTCGTGCGCCCTGACGGATTCATCTGCTGGCGTTCGCAAGGCCGGAGCCCCGACGCGCTCGCGACGCTTCAAGCGAGTTTCGCGCGCGCCAGAGGCGAAAAGATCGCCGAGGGCTCGGCGCGTATCGAGACGGCTCTCGCCGGAGCGTCGGTTTGAAGCCGCTGGCTGCTGCGGCGTCCGTCCGATTGGAGAATGACGCATGACTGTTCTCGCGCCCAACATGCCGATGAAGGGGGCCTCTTCCGGTCTCGCCGTCGATCCGAAAAGGCTTGAGACGCTCCACCGTCCCTATCAGGACTTCCGGCGGCGATCCGACGGCGGCGGCGCATGGCGGAATCTGCCCTTGGAAGTCGCGCATCAGTTCAGACGCTATTATTTTTTCAATCCGCCGAAGTGGCGGGTGTGGGCGCGGACTCTTGGCTCCAGCCAGCGCATGGAGCCGTCCTTCGCGTCGATCGGCGCGGTGCGCTCAGGCACGTCTTTTCTCTCCTCTTATATTCTTCAGCATCCGCACGTCGTCTTGCCCTTGTCGAAGGAAATCTCCTTCACCGACACGATGCGCGAACTGATGGCGCATTTCCCGACGCTCGCGGCGCAAAAAGCGGCGGAGCGGCGCAATGGCGGCGCCGTCACCGGCTATTGCACGCCAGTGATGCGCAATCCCCTTTGGATATTTCTGGCGAAGTCGATGTTTCCGAATTTGCGCATCGTTTGCGTTCTGCGCGATCCGGTCGAGCGCACCTTTTCGCATTGGCGGTGGGATCGGAAGCGATTCATGAACCGCAGGGGGAAGGATCCGCATTGGAAGGGCTTTCCCGATTTTGAAACTTTCATCGAAACGGAAATGGCGACGATACGAGGCGGCGGGATGGAGCCGCACGCCTTCTCGGGCGCGCGCGCCGGCTATTTGCGCCACAGCATCTACGCCCCCTTCATGCGAATTCTTTTTGAGCAATTCGGCAGAGACCGGGTTTTCATCGTCGACGCGGCTGATTTTTTCGAAGATCCTCAATCGACCGCGAAGCGGATTTACGCCTTCCTCGGCCTGCCTGAGGTCGAGCCGCTCCTGATCGAAGAGCGCAATCCCGGACCTTCCGGCGAACTCGATGACGGTGTTCGGGAGGATTTGGCCGCGTTTTTCCAGCCCTATAACGAGGAGCTCTACGCCCTGCTCGACAAGGATTTCGGCTGGGGCGCTCGATAGAGAGGCGCTTGGCGAGCCTCGATCCTGGTCTCTGGCTGGCGGCTCGGCGGCGTGCGGGCTTCACGCGCCCGCGTTCCGGCAATATATGGAAGACCCCGAGACTTCCGCCGGTTCGAGGAGAGGATGAACGCCCACGCCAGGATGCCTGCGCCACTCGCGCCGGCGCCGCTTGTCGACCCCTTCGGGCGGACGATCTCCTATCTGCGCGTCTCCGTCACCGACCGATGCGACTTCCGCTGCGTCTATTGCATGTCGGAACACATGCAGTTCCTGCCGAGGCGCGACCTGCTGACGCTCGAGGAGCTCGATCGGCTCTGCGCCGCCTTTGTCGCGCGGGGGACGAAAAGGCTGCGGATCACTGGCGGCGAGCCGCTGGTGCGCCACGACGTGATGAAACTATTTCGCGCTTTGTCGCGCCATCTCGCGACCGGCGCGCTGGAGGAGCTGACGCTCACCACCAATGGCTCGCAACTTTCGCGCTTCGCCGGGGAACTCGCCGACTGCGGCGTCAAGCGGGTCAATGTCTCGCTCGACACGCTCGACTCCGGCCGGTTCAGGGCGCTGACCAGAACCGGCGCCCATGAACAGGTGCTGGCGGGGATCGACGCCGCCCGCGCCGCCGGCCTAAAGGTGAAGCTCAACGCCGTGGCGCTGAAGGGGATCAATGAAGACGAATTCGTCCCGCTCGTGCGTTTCGCTCATGGCGGCGGGATGGACATGACCTTCATCGAAGTGATGCCGCTCGGCGAACTCGAGGGGCCACAGCGCGCCGACCAATATCTGCCGATGCAGGCGGTTCGCGACCGTCTGAGCCAAGCCTTCACGCTCGATGAGATCGACGATCGCACCGGCGGGCCGGCGCGCTATATGCGGGCGCGAGAGACCGGCGGGCGCATCGGCTTCATCACGCCGCTCACCCATAATTTCTGCGAAAGCTGCAATCGCGTGCGCGTCACCTGCACCGGGACGCTTTACATGTGCCTCGGCCAGGAGGACGCCGCCGATCTGCGCGCGCCGCTGCGCGAAAGCCTCGACGACGCGCTGCTGCATGAGGCCATCGAAGCCGCGATCCTGCGCAAGCCCAAGGGCCACGACTTCATCATCGACCGCGCGGCACCGGCCGCCGCCGTCCCCCGCCACATGAGCACGACGGGCGGCTGATGGAATCTGCGTCGGTCGCTTTCCTCGGCCTTGGGGTCATGGGCTATCCCATGGCCGGCCACCTTCATCGTTCCGGCCATAAAGTGCGGGTCTATAACCGCACCCATACCAGGGCTGAAGAATTCACCGCCGACTACCCCGGCGCGGAGCGGTTCTCGACCCCTGGCGAGGCGGCGTTCGGCGCCGATTTCGTCTTTTCCTGCGTCGGCAATGACGACGATCTCCGGGCGGTGACGATCGGCGCGGAGGGCGCCTTCGCAGGAATGTCGGCGGGCGCGATCTTCGTCGACCATACGACGGCGTCGGCAGAGGTCGCGCGCGAACTCCACGCGGCGGGGATCGAGCGCGGGTTTGGCTTCATCGACGCGCCGATCTCCGGCGGGCAGGCCGGGGCTGAAAAAGGAGCCCTGACCGTCATGTGCGGCGGCGATCCGTCGATCTTCGCCAAGGCTGAGCCGGTGATCGCCTGTTACGCGCGGGCCTGCCGGCTGATGGGGCCGCCCGGCGCCGGGCAGCTCACCAAGATGGTCAATCAGATCGCCATCGCCGGCCTCGTTCAGAGTCTCGCCGAGGCGTTGCATTTCGCCGGCGCCGCGGGACTCGACGCCGAAAACGTCATCGATCTCTTGAAGAATGGCGCGGCGCAATCCTGGCAGATGGAAAATAGAACGAAAACAATGCTGGCTGGAGAGTTCGACTTCGGCTTCGCGGTCGAATGGATGCGCAAGGACCTGGCGATCTGCCTCGCCGAGGCGCGGCGCAATGGCGCGCGCCTGCCGGTCGCGGCGTTGGTCGACCAGTTTTACGCCGAGGTCGAGAAGATGGGCGGACGGCGCTGGGATACGTCGAGCCTCATCGCGCGGCTTGAACGATAAGGCGGATTTAAGGCGAATTCTTAAAATTTCATGACTGCGGCGGAACCATTCTCAGGGTGCGGCGTTTCTCCCCGGCAAAAAGAGGAAACGTCCAGGGTCGCAGTGTTCGCGTAGCGATCCGCGGTTGAATTCCCGGTCACCCTGTGGGGAGCCCTAAATGGCCGTTTCGCGCGAAAGCCCTTTCGCAAGCCGTACGTCAAGGATCGTACTCGGATTCACCGTCGCCATTTGCGCGGTTGCTGCTGTCGCGGCCGCGCCCTCGGCGACATCCGAGCCGAAGAGCCGATCCGTCGCCACTGGCGTCCAAGCCGCCGTGAGCCTGAACGACGTGGGCATGCGTCCGCTGGCGCGCGGACCGGCGATCCGAGTGGGGCGCGCCTATGGCGCGGAGGATGAAGATTGCACGCTCATCATCACGCCGAAAGCTGATGAGCGTGGTCGAGTCCGTTATATGCGTAGCGTCTCCTGCGCGAATTGACGCTGCAGGTCGCGCTCCCGGATTAGGCCAGAGGGCAATCCTTGGGCGAGGTCGTTCGGAAACGGACGCTTCGCCTTTTTGTTTCCGGCGAGCCGATTTCCTAAAATTTCGTCTGCAGGCGCAGGCCGAGATAGCTCGCGCGCGTTCTCACCGGATTCCACGGATCGATGATCTGGACGTCGCCTGAAAGCCGGAACCATCGCGTCACCGCGAAATTGTAGAAGGCTTCGACGCCGCTCTCGCTGCGGCGGTAAATCCGCCGCATCGCCAGTCCGGAGAGGAGCAGCGGGCTCAGTCGATAATGGTAGTAGCCGACGCCCCAGCGATCGTCTTCGCGTCCCGTCATCAGATTATTGCCGGCGAGACCGGCGACGACGCTCCATTTGACCGGATTGGGATTGCCGTCCGAGAGGGTCGCGAGCGAAAACACGCCCCAGCCGACTTTGGGGTCGTCGGCGCTCTGCATCAGATATTGCTGGACCGCGTAGGAAACGAAGCGATAGCCCTTTTTGGTGATCCCCCTGAGACGGGCGATCCTCTGGCTCTCGCCGATGTCTTCGAGGTCGAACCCCCTTGCGCTGCTGTAGGCGGCGCGAACCGTATGAAAGCCATGGAGCCCGCCGATCTCGAAGGGGACGGTCAGCATCAGCCCGGCGCCGACGCCGCGCTCGAACGGCCGCTGGATGACGCGCGGCTGCTGCGCGTTGCGCGGGTCGGCGACCATGACCTTGAGGTCGAAATATTTGGTCTTGAGCGCGCCGACGCCGCCGAGGAGATAGGGCGGGGCGACGATCAGGCGGTCGGCGACGCTCTCCGGCGAGCTGACGCCGATGCCGGTCGAGGGCAGGGCGAAGGAGCGGTTCATGAAAGTCTCGATGCCGCCGCCGCCGACAAGCGGCGTCTGCGCGGCGAGCGTCAGCATGTTGAACTTGCCGATCGTGATCGAGAACTGCTCGCTGAATTCCTGGGTCAGGGTCATCGACAGGGCCGAGTGATAGCCGTCGCGCTCGATAAAAGCCTGGGCGACATTGACCGGCAGCAACGCCAGATCCTGCCGGTTCACGTTGCGGCCGAAGTAATGCTCATATTGCGCGTTGAATTTGAGCCCTTTCCAGAAGCCGAGCTTCTCGCCATCGACGTGCAGAAATGCGTCCATTATGCCGCCGTAGCGCGCCGTCCGCTTGATCGCGCCGGAGGTGACGCCCTGCTCGAACTGGGTGATCCAGACGTCGACGTCGATCCCGAACTTGCGCAACTGGTCCTTGGGGCCGTCCGGCGTGTCGGTCAGTGACTTCTGCTTGGCGAGGGAGACGAGGGCGTCTTCGGCCAGGGCCGGCGCGCCCATCGTCGCCACAAGGATGACGGCGACGCCGGCGCCAGCCGCGGCGATCAAGCTGCGCCAGCTCACTCGCCCTTTCGGGGCGGCCGGCCCGCTCGATCCTCTCCGTCGCCACATCTCGCTTCGGCCCCGCAAGCCCGATCGTGAGTCAGATACGCAGTCGAGCTTATCGGCGCCGCCGCGCTTGTCTATTGACGGCGCGCAACAGTCGCGAGCTTTCCTGTCCGAAACGGCTCAGGCGATCGCTGCGGCTGGGTCGGCATGCCGGCCTCAGCCGGCGGCGCCGGGTCGGTTTGAATTTCAGGTTGTGACGCTTGGCCTCCGTCGCGTCGGGTAGGCGGACGTTGGCGTAATGGATCGTTTCGCCTCGGCGGAAGAGACGCCAGCTATTCGTCATCACTCCCGCTCGGTGACAATTCGAGCGAAACGGTTTCAGTTAGAGGATTTGCTGTCTTTCCAACATTTTTTCAGAGGCTTGACAAAGCTCTTGCCGTCTTCCGCTGATTGAGGAGTTTCAATGCAAGACTCATCCGCCTGTGGTTGCAGTCCGCCTTCTCTCAAGCATCGTTCAACGTACGCTCCAATTGCAGCGTGCTTTTTTTCGCCCGTTGGAGGCAAATCGGCCATCGCATATTGAGCCGACATCTGGCAATCCGTAAATAAACGCCCGAGCGCTTCGTCTTTTTCTCCACTGCCGCACGCAGACAGTGATATTGCCCCCAAAATGAAGCCCCATATTTGGGTTGGCTTAGGATACATGCCACCCTCCCTGAATTTTCTGTTCCCTAAAATTTGGGAGCAACCGTGGAAGTTACTTTAGGGCGTTGAAACTCTGTTACAACAACTTTGCGCCGTCATTTGGAGCCCCGAAATGTCCGCTCCTGGCGCTTTGTAGAGATCGACCCGCTACCCAGCCGGCTTCTTCGTTGACGCGCTAAGCCCCTCTCCCTACTGTGCCGCGCTCCCCTTTCCAGATCGGCCAGCTCGCCTCCCATGTCCGCACAGCTTTTCTTGTCGCCCGAACTCGTCGACGCCGCGCGCGTCTCGCCCGCCTGGCCGTTCGAGGAGGCGCGAAAGCTGGTCAAGCGGGTCGAGGCGAGCGGTCAGAAGAGCGTGCTGTTCGAGACCGGCTATGGCCCTTCCGGCCTGCCGCATATCGGCACGTTCGGCGAGGTCGCCCGCACCAGCATGGTGCGCCGCGCCTTCGAGGTCATGACCGAGGGCAAGATCGCGACGCGTCTCCTCGCCTTTTCCGACGACATGGACGGGCTGCGTAAGGTCCCCGACAATATTCCGAACAAGGAACTCGTCGCCGCCAATCTCGGCAAGCCGCTGACCCAGGTGCCTGACCCTTTCGGCACGCATGATAGTTTCGGCGCGCATAATAATGCGCGGCTGCGCGCCTTTCTCGACGCCTTCGGCTTCGACTATGAATTCGCCTCGTCGACGGAATATTACAAAAGCGGCCGTTTCGACGCGGCGTTGAAGCACATGCTCGCGCGCTACGATTCGGTGATGAAAATCATGCTGCCGAGCTTTCGCGAGGAGCGGGCCGCGACCTATTCGCCGTTTTTACCCGTACATCCCAAGACCGGCATCGTCATGCAGGTTCCGCTCGACGCTTATGACGCTGAAGCCGGAACGATCTCGTGGACCGATCCGGACACAGGAGAAAAATTCACGACGCCCGTCACCGGCGGCCATTGCAAGTTGCAATGGAAGCCCGACTGGGCGATGCGCTGGTATGCGCTCAATGTCGATTACGAGATGGCCGGCAAGGACCTCATCGAGTCGGTGAAGCTCTCGGGCGCGATCGTGCGCGCGCTCGGCGGCCGGGCGCCGGAAGGGTTCAACTACGAACTCTTCCTCGACGAAAAGGGCCAAAAGATTTCGAAGTCGAAGGGCAATGGCCTGACGATCGAGGAATGGCTGACTTACGCCAGCCCAGAGAGTCTGGCGCAATTCATGTTTCAAAAGCCCTCGGCGGCGAAGCGGCTCTATTTCGACGTGATCCCGCGCGCCGTGGACGATTATCTGAATTTTCTCGATGCCTATCCGCGCCAGGATTGGAAGAATCGTCTCGGCAATCCGGTCTGGCATATTCACGCCGGCGATCCGCCGGAAGCGGAAATACTCGTACACATGGGCGAGGCGAAGGGAACCAGCGTCTCCTTCTCGATGCTGCTCAACCTCGCTGCGGTCGCCAACGCCGAAGACCCGGCCGTGCTCTGGGGCTTCCTGCGCCGCTATGCGCCCTCAGTGACGCCCGAGAATCATCCGCGGCTCGACAAGCTCGTCGGCTACGCCGTCGCTTATTTTCGCGATTTCGTGAAGCCGGCGAAGAGCTACCGCGCCGCCGACGATGTCGAACGCGAAGTGCTGCAAAAGATCGACGTGACGCTCGCCGGCATGGAGCAGGCCAGCGCGGAAGAGATTCAGACGGCGCTTTACGATGTCGCCCGCGCCGTGCCGCGCTATCAAGACTTCGCCGCCAAGGGCGCGACGCCCGAGCGTCCCGGCGTCTCCAATGATTTCTTCAACATGCTCTATGAAGTGCTGCTCGGCGAGAAGAAGGGGCCGCGTTTTGGCTCCTTCATCGCGCTTTACGGCGTCGCCGAGACGCGCAAGCTGATCGAGGAGGCGCTCACCGGCGCCTTTGTCGCGCGCGAAACCGCCTGATGCGCGCAGCCGACGCCGACATCCTGATCGTTCCGGGCTGGAGCGGTTCAGGCCCCGATCATTGGCAGACGCGTTGGCAGGCGAAGCTCTCGACAGCGCGGCGCGTGACGCAACGCGATTTCGAGAAGCCGATCCGCGCCGAATGGGAAGAGACGATCGCGCGCGAGGCGCTCGCAAGCGCGCGGCCCGTGGTGATCGTCGCGCATTCGCTCGGGGTCATCGCGACTCTGCATGCCGCGCAACTTTTCGGCGACAAGATCGCCGGCGCCTTTCTCGTCGCGCCGCCATCGGAAGCAGCGATCCGCGAATTGCCGGCGGTCGATTCCGCCTTTCTGCCGGTTCCCCGCGCGCGGCTTCCCTTCCCGACGGCGATGGTCGGTAGCAGCGACGATCCATACGCTGATCTTCTTTTCGCGCGACATCTCGCGCGGGACATCGGCGCCGATTTCATCGACGCCGGGGCGAGCGGCCACATCAATGTCGACAGCGGCCATGGGCCCTGGCCGGAAGGTTCGCTCGCCTTCGCGAATTTCATGGCGAAACTGTAGATCTGCATTTGCGCAGTATCGCCCCGATGCAAATGACGTGATCGATGTCAAAAATTTAGAGCGCTGCGCCATGCGCAAAATCGGGTTCAGCTTTTTCGCGGGCCGCGCTCTAGCGTGCGTCATCAATTCGAACTATTGACTGCTTATTGGCGACCATCGGCGCGCGCCACGCCGACCCCAAGCGTTTTGCATCAGCGTTTTCGAGTTTTGCATCGACTGTTCATTGAGAAGAATTGAGATGAGCATGACCAAAAGCTTCCGCTCCGTTGCGCTTGCCGCGGTCATTTTCGCCGCAGTCTCGCCTGCTGCCTCTCAGGCGTTCGAACGAGTCGAACAGCCCTCTTCCATTCCTGGCGCCGGTCCTTGGGACGAAAAGGCCTGGAACGACTACTACAGTTTGAACCAGGGCTCGCGCCTCATTCCCTGGGATTGGATCAAGGCGCTCAAACAGGCCGACGGCCAGCCCTTCGTTGCGGACGGATTCGCGCGCTACGGCTATCTCGCCAATCCTGCGAGCCCGACCCCGGGTCTGCCGGTCGGTTTCGTCGTCGCCGATGGCGTGTTGGGGCCGACATGCGCCGCCTGCCATACAAGACAGATCGAGGTCGATGGAAAGGCCTATCGCATCGACGGCGGCCCATCGCTTGCCGACCTGGGCGCGCTTTGGGCCGATCTCGACGCGGCCGTTGGGAAAGTTCTCGGCAGTCCGACGACGTTTACGGACTTCGCTAAGGCCGTCCTCGGAACCGCCTATGATCCGCATAAAGAAGCCAAGCTGCGCGCCGAAGTCGAGCTGTGGTATGCGCGCCATCACGCCATCACCGAAAAGGGCCTGCCCAAGGACAAGCCCTGGGGCGCCGGACGGATCGACGCCGTCGGCATGATCCTCAACCGCATCGCCGGCCTCGATATCGGGCCGGGGCCGACGCACATGATTCCCGACAACATGCGAAAGGCCGACGCGCCGGTGCGGCCGCCGTTCCTTTGGAACGCGCCGCGGCAGGACCATACGCAATGGCCGGGGTTCGCCGATAATGGCGACGCTATCCTCGCCATGTCGAGAAACGTCGGACAGGTCTATGGCGTCTTCGGCGAATTCTTCCCGGAGAAGGACGCCTCGCATCTCCTCGGCTTCAATTACGTCAAAGCCAATTCAGTCGACTTCAAAGGGCTGATCGAACTGGAGCATCTCACCGAGCGGATCGGGCCGCCGAAATGGCCATGGCCCGTCGACCTCACGCTCGCCGGCCAAGGCAAGCTCATCTACCAGCGTCCCTATGAAAAGGGCGGATGCGCCGATTGCCATGGCATTGATCAGGGACAGCCGCGACTGCTCAATCCGGACACTTGGTGCACCCCGGTTCAGGACGTCGGCACCGATGCGCGCGAATATCAATATTTCGCGCCCGACTGGAAGGTCGACACAGGCGTGCTGACGGGCGCTTCCATCCCCTTCGTGTCGCAGCCGCTTGAGAAGAACGACGCGCCGGTCTCGGTTCTCGCCACCGCGACGCGCGGCGCGATGCTGCAACATTTCATGCCGATCACGATGAATGCGCTCGAACGCAAGAGGGCCGATGTGACGATGGCGATACTGCAGCCGCTCATCGAAGAGCTGAAGGGCGTCTTCAAGATCCCCGGCACGCCGGGCGCCGGACGTTGGGCCTGCCGTCGCGCGCCGCAACCCGATGGCAAGATCAAATACGAAGCCCGCGTCCTTGAAGGGATTTGGGCCGCGGCGCCCTATCTGCACAACGCCTCTGTGCCGTCGCTCGCAGAATTGTTGAAGCCGCCGCAGGCGCGCGTCAATGATTTCAAGGTCGGTCCGGCCTATGATATTTCCGCTGTCGGCTTGGCCGCTGAGCAGCCGGCGTCGGCTTTCCCGATGACAACGGATTGCAATAGAGGTTCGGGCGTCAGCCATTGCGGCCACGACTATGGAACGGCGCTGAGCGATGCGGAAAAGCGCGCCTTGCTCGAATATTTGAAGACGCTTTGACCGGAGCGTCTTCCGTCCCGAGACGATTCTATCCGACATCAGCTCTTCCACCCAGGCGCGTTCGACCGTCGGCGACGGAATCCGCCTTCTCTGCTACGCTTGAAGAATGAATCGGATAAGCGCCAAGCAGGGCGAAGCTTCATCGCGGATCTGCGCAAAATCGCGAGCTGGATTGACAAACATGCGCGCGCGCGCCAGGCGCGCCGCGCTGCTTGCGTCGCTGGCCTTTGCCGGCGGGGCGCATGCCGAGTTCGTAAAATTCGAGACCCGTACAAATGGCGCAGAAGAAGCGGTTTCCGCGACGGTGAAACTCGACGGCGAGTCATATGAGATAGCGGGAACGCTTTTGAAGCCGGCTCAGCCGCTAGCCAGCACAAAATCGATTCTGATCGAGATGCAGCCAAGCGACAATGTGAAGCCGCTCGCGCTTGAGCACGGGCTCGCCGTGCTGACCCTCGATCTCGCCAAGCTCCCCGACAAAGCCAGGGAGCCGGCGCTGCGCGATGTCCTCGGCCATCTTCGCGGCGCGCTAAAGATGAAGCGCATCCTCGGCCGGGCGCAAGGTGCCGACGCCGACGCCATGTCGGGCGCGGCTTCGGCGTTCGACGGGCTGTTGCTCGAAGACGCCACCCGCGAGCCCGCTGCGCCGACGCGCTTCATCGCGACCTGGGGCGCCGACGCCTATTGGCGTGAGAAGCCGCGCATCGAATTCGTCAAAAGCGCGCCGCCGAATGGCCGACGCTTCTATCTCGCCGGACTTGTCTCTTCGACGACCGCGACGAATTGCGTCGCGCCGATTAACGCGCGCGCGTCGGCCCCGGCGCAGCGCGCGCTGTTCGTCGCGCTCGACGAATGGACGGCGAAGGGCGTCGCGCCGCCAGCCTCGCGCGCGCCGCTCGACTCGGATCTGGCGCCGGCGCAGGAGTTGAAATGGCCGAAAATCCCTGCTTTGCCGTCGCCGCCGCAAGGCGACCGCCACGTTGCGAAAATCGACGTCGACGGCAATGAGATCGCGGGCCTGCGCCTGCCCGATCTCGCACTCCCGATCGCGACCTTCGCCGGCTTCAATGCGCAAAGGGACAAGAAGGGACGACGCTGTGTCGCTGGCGCGGCGCTTCCCTTCGCCGCGACGAAGGCGGATCGCGAGAAGAACGCCGATCCGCGCGCGTCGCTCGTCGAGCGCTATGGATCGCGCGCCTATTTCGTCGCGACGATGCGGATCGTCGCCGACAAGCTCGTCAAGGAGCGGCTGCTCTTGCAGAAGGACGCCGACGCCTATGTCGCGGCCGCGCGATCGGCGCCTTTCTAAGAATTGAGGACAAATATTCCCGCGTTGAGATAGATCGCGAAGGCCGCCCAGAATGCGGTAGGCGCGAGACAATATCCGGCAATGCGGTCAAGCCGATAGAAGTGGATGGTCGTCGCGACGAGAATCGCCTCCATCGGCAGAATGACAGCGAGTCCGAGCAGAGGGCTTCGCGCCGAAAAGAAAGCGAAGGACCAGGCCGCATTCAAGCCGAGCTGCGCGAAAAAGATGAAGATCGCGGCGCGCCGCCCTGGCGTCTCCGGCGCAAGCCGCAGGATGCGGTACAAGGCATAGGCCATCAAGACGTACAGCGCGGTCCAGACCGGACCGAACAGCCAGTTCGGCGGCGTCAGCGCCGGCTTGGCGAGCACGTCGTACCAGGGCGCGATATTCGGCGTCGTGGCGAAATTGCCGAGCAGCGCGGCGGTGAGCACTGGCGCCGCGGCGGCGAGCGCCGCGATGCGCGGCGACATACGACCGGGATCAGACGTCGAATCGCTCATGCGCTTCCTCACGCGGTTGTCGCAGCGCAGAGAATGAGAAGCCGGTTCTACGGCCTGGGGAAAAACACGGGCGTCGCGCCGGTGCGGACGCTGTTCTGCGAGGCGAACATGTCGTCCTTCAGCCAGTTCGGCGCGGCGTCTTCACGGTGCCGGCTGATGAGAGTTTTGTCGCTCTGGCCGAGATAGATGCGAATGCCGCCCCAGACGGCCTTGTAATCATTTTCGCCGACGCGGCTTTCGACGAAGCCGGTGACCGCTGAATTGCCGAGATTCCAGACGAGAGCCTCGCCGCTGAGCGCCGCCGCGTGACGCCCGCCGACGTAACGGTGACCGACTGAAATTTTAACGTTGTAGGTCGGATAGACGCTGATATCGAACATGTCGAAGAAGCGCCCGCGCCGCGGCTGCCATTGATAGGCGAGAACCCCTGGCCCATAGCCCAGCGGCGTGAAAAAATGTCCGGAACTCTCCTCGTAGCCGGCGACGCTGGCGAGCGAAAAGGGTCCGTAATAATAAGCGCCTTCCGCGCCCAGGCGGAAGCGCGTGTCGTCAAGACGCTTGTCGTTGCCGATCGATCCATAAGTTCCGAGAAGACCGACGCTCGGATCGCGCCAGAAGGCGTGCCCGGCGCCGGCGGCGACGAAGAAGCCGCGATGCGCCGCCGCGAGCGTGTCGATCTGAAAGCCGAAACGGTCGCCGACGGGGGCGGTAATCGACCCGGCCCCGCCGGCCGAGGCGTTGTTCAAACGCGCGAAGCCGAGCCAGTCCGAGCCGCCGCCGAATCCTTCGAGCTTGCCGTTGACGCCGTCGACCGCGCGCTTCGAGGCGGGCCGTTCCGATATCGGCGGCTTCCACCAGGAAGGAGCATTTTCAGCTCGCGCTGAAGACACGCAGAAGGCGACCGCCAGAACGGCGAGAAGCTGACGCTTAAACGACATTTGAGTGATGTCCCGTGCGATGATCGTCGCGAGCGCTTGACCCTAACGACGATCAGCCTCGTTGGCTGTTACATTGTCGCAACAGAACGTTAAAATAGAGGCGCTTTCGAAGCCGAAATCGCTGCTCGGTTAATATTACGGATCAAGGCTTTGGCCGGCGGCGTTGAGATGTTCGCTCAAATTCTCGCGAGTCGCCGGATCGACGATGGCGAAGGGCGCCGCGACCGCCGCGCCGGCGACGCCGCCGACCGCCGAAACCGCGCCAGAGGTCATCAGCCCTAGCCGATCGCCGACACCCGCCTGGCCTTCCCTGAGCGGCTGCCCCTGCGCAAGTCTCACGCCAATCGAACGCACGACCTCGGGGGAGGAGGCGAAGGTGCTGTGCCCCAAACGATCGCTCGACGCGACATTGGTCAGATCGATGGCTTTGACCTGATCGCGATCGAGGACGTCCCGATAGGGCGGCGCGTTCGGATCGACCGCCCCCAGCCGCGTATTGCCCCAGAACCGGCGCGACGCGGCGAGCGCGTCATCGTCCCTTGAGGCGAACAGCGTGAAGACGGAAGGCCGAATCCCGATTTCGGCAATCTGGCGCCTGAAGACGTCGAAATCGACGTCGGGCGCGGCAAGCATGACATTCTCGATTTTCGATCCGATCTTGCCGTTGCGGATCGCCATCTGGCGCAGCGCTTCGAGCGTCACCCAATTGCCCATGGAATGCGCGAGGATCGAAATTTCGCCGACGTCCCGGTCGCGTTGCAACGCCTGAAGAACGCCTTCCAGGGCGTCGCGCGAATAGCTGGCGCTCTCATGATCATAGCCATATTGCAGCAGCCGGCCGCGCGACGGCCAGGTGAAGAGCACCGGCGTCACGTCGGCGCCCGAGTCATGGACGATCTGCGCGAAACGATAGACGGCTTCCTCGAAACGCGTGTTGTAGCCGTGAACGAAGAGCAGCACCTGCCGCTTCGGCGTCTTGCGGATGCGGGCGTTGAACGCCGCGATCGCCGCCTCTCTGCTGAGAACGTCGGCGTGAACGGCGACGAATTGGGTGGCGGGATCGGGAACGGGCGCTTGCGGCCATTGCACCTCGCCGATAACGCGGGCGGCGTCCGGCGGAATCGAAACGGCGATGTCGGCGAAGTGGACGCCCCGGCCGCGTTCGCCGGAGAAGATGACGCCTGGCTCCGACGGGTCCGGCGCCCTGGTCGTGACGACAAGCAGGTCGACGACGCTCGCGCCGGGCGCAACCTGGTTGGTCGCGACGAGCGTTCCGTGCGGACGGCTGGCGCAAGCGCTGACGGCGAGCGCGAAAAACGCCGCCACTATGATCCTTCTTCGCCCCATAAGACCGCCGTCTTCGAAAATAGTCGCGCCGCAGCCGAACAGAAGCTAACTACGCTTCACTGCGTCATTTTTGCGGCGCAAATGCGGCGTCACATTCGGCCTTTTATCTGAATTGTGCGAAAGCGCACTGATTTCTTGGGAGAAATGCGGCATTATCGCCAAGCTCGCACGAGAGTCGAGCGTCGGAGGCGGGGCTGGGACGATTCGCCTCCGTCTGTGCAGGGGAGAGTCTTGACGACTTTCCCCTGCCTCTCTCAGCCGCGGGTCAGCGCTTTTTCGATGTCCTTGAGCGGATGGCGGGTGAGGTCCTTGGCGAGTTCGCCGACCACTTTGCTCTGCGCCTTGGCCGACAGGTCCTTGCGGATTTCGCCCAGGGCGCGCGGCGGCGCGACAATCGCGATGGCGTGCAATTCGCCGGATTCCGCCGCCTGATTGATGCGGTCCGCCATGGCGCGGGCGAAGCGCTCTTCCTCCAGTTCGTGCCAATCGACGTTTTGCACGGCGCTGCGGCCGGGCGAAAAGGAGGTGAAGCTGCGGCCGGGTTTGTCGGTTCCCTGCTCATGCGTCGGCGGGTTTTCGTCGATGCGGGTCTCGATGACCCGAAGATCAAGCAGATCGGCGTCGCCATGGTTTTGGAAAAAGAGCGCGCGGCGGCCGTCTCCGACCAGAACCCAAGCGCCGTTGCCGACGGAAAATTCGACCATGATGTATCCTCGCCTTCTACATTGTTCGCATTGTTCTTGGTGCTTGGCGGTTTGTTCTTCTTGGTTGCTCCTTTTTGGCGCTTGGGCGGACGAACTTGTCCCGCCGGCGCGGGTTCGCGCCGGTCGGCTCTCGTTTAAGGATAGCGCGCCGCCGGGCGCTCTCAAATCGCCCGTTGCGACAGGATCGTGTTGAATTGGTCGCAATCGGCCAATTGTAAATGACGCGAACCGATTCGAAAGCCTGTGGCGGCGTATGCTGTGCGAAAAACCGGGGTCTATGCGGCGAGTTTTTCTTCCTTGCCGGTCGGGCCTTTCATCTCCTGCAGCGCGTCGCGCGCGCCGGAGAGTGCGGCGCTCTGCGCCATTTGCCGGCGCAGGGCGGCGGCGCTCCGCCTGATCGAGCGTTCATTGAAAGCCCAGAGAAGCCAGCACGCGCCCAGAATGCTCAGCAGCGCCGTATAGGGTTCGCGAAGGGTGAAGGATGAGAGGAAGGAGAAGTCGGGGGCGCATTCCTTGGCGTATTCGCAAGCGTCCGACCAATCCTGAAACCACTGCCTGACCGATTCCATTAAGACCTCCTTGCCGCCCTGCATGCGATTCGCGGCGCACGCCCCTCCGTCGAATCGTGTAGCGCAGGTACATTGCAAGGATTGTGCGAAGCAGCATGTCTCGCGTCAATCGGCGCGGCTCGGTCAAATTGGCGCACTGCCTTGAATTTAGGCAGAAAACGCGCGTGTCGGCGCGACCGCGCTTACCGGCGCGGCGGCTATCGTCGATTATCTTGCCGAGACCCGTTGCGCGCCGATCAGGAGGCGTCGCCGATCGGCCATTCGCCCTTATAGACGCCGCCCTTATTGTCATGCGCCTCCACGCGGATCGTCTTCGCGCCGTTTGGCGCATAGGTGAAGCGGAAGGTGGGGTCTTCTGAGAGCGAAATGCCGCCCTCCATCGTGAAAATCGGCGCGTCGCCCTGAAAGACTTCGACCTTGTCGATGAAATGCGCCGGCAGATAGGCGCGTGAGACGGGGTCCATCTGCATGCCCGAAGCGTTCGGATGGCGGATCATGATCTGCGCTTCCCGCTTTGCCGGATCGGCGCTTTTGAATTCGCGATATTTCATCTTGCCGAGATTGGCGACCGCCTCGTCCTCGTCCTTGACGGCGGGCGCCGAACAGCCGCCCGAGGCTTTGACGAATTTGGCGTCGGCGCGCAGCTTTCCGTCGCTTGTCTCGGCCACCGCATGGACGTTGGAGTAGGAATTCACCCGTACGCGGGTCTCGATGAAGCCGACGCCGGATTTATCGCCGAGCGTGAAGGCCGCCGCCATCGGCATCGGATTCTGGTCGATGACGAGCGTCGCGACTTTGATCTGCTCGGGGTTTGAAAAGCGCATGGTCATCGGCACGATCGCCGCGTCCTCGGCGCGCACGGGCGCTTCGAGCGCGATGACGCCGTCAGCCGCCGCGATCGGGCGGTTTTGGAAAATGTCGGTGACGAGACCCGGCCAGGGGTCTGGCCCGCTTTCCGCGCGGGCGCCGGTCGCGACGAGCGCGAAGAGGGCGCCGGCGGCGCAAAGGGCTGCTCTATTCATCCGGCATCCTCCCAACAAATTCGTCATTGCGAGCGAAGCGAAGCAATCCAGAGTGGCAAGGCTCAGCTGGATTTCTTCGTCGCTGCGCTTCTCGCAATGACGGCAAGAGCGCTGATCTGCGGACGAGAATAAGCGCCGCTTCCATCGGCGTCACGTGACAAAGTCATTTACGGTCCTTCCCACTCCAGTTCCGCGAAGCCGGCCGTGGCGTTGCGGGCGTTGTAATCGTCGAAGAGCCGCCATTTCTCGCGCTCTTCGGCGCCGGCGGTCTTGGCGGCGGCCGCGACGCTGTCGCCCTTTTTGATCGCGGCGCGAAGATCGGCGGTGAGCCGCATCAGATAGGCGCGCTCATCTTCAAGCGCCTTCGGCCAGGGGGCCGGGATCGGTCCATGGCCGGCGACAACCAGCGTCGCCTTGATCGCCGCGAGCCTGTCGGCGACGTCGAGAAAGCCGAGGAGGCTGCCGTCGACGACCGGCACATGCTGAAGGAACAGCAGATCGCCCGAAAAGAGCACGCCGCTCTTTTCGTCGAGAATGGTCAGATCGCATTCGCTATGCGCCGTGCGCCACGCCTGAAGGACGATCTCGCGATGCCCGAGATCGAGCGTCATCATCTCGTCGACGGTCACGCTCGGCGCCACGATGGCGACCCCGTCGAGCGCGTCGCCCATCTGATCGCGAAAGGCGGAAAGATAATGCGGCCCCCGCGCCGCAAGCGCCCGTGGCAAATTCTTGTGCCCTACAAATGTCGCGCCGGTTTCGACGAAGGCGCCATTGCCGAACGTATGGTCTGGATGGGCATGGGTGTTGATGACATAGCGGATCGGCTTCTGCGTCTTTTCGCGCAAAGCGGCGAGAAAGGCGCGGCCTTCGATCAGGCTGCCGCCCGTGTCGATCACCGCGACGGAACCGTCGCCGACGATCGCGCCGAGATTGGCGATGTCGCCGAGATTCTCCCTTGTCATCAGGGAAGTTTTCCCCTGATGCGCGTATACCCCCGGCGCAATTTCCTTTAGGGAGAAGCCGGGCGCCGCCTGCGCGGCAAAGAGCGGCGCGATCGCCCCGACGAGCCCCAGCAAGAAGCGCAACATGTTGTTCGCCTTGGCTGTTTTACGGGTTGCAGGATGCGACGCATCGCCCGGCGGCGCCAACGTTTTTTGCGATTGCGATTCAAGCTTTAGCGACATATTATCCGGCCGTTTCCGAGTTAAAAGATGTCTCCCGGACGGGAACCGGGAGCTTCTCGCCGCTGGCGGACGTTTTGTCCTGCTGGCATGAGACATAAACGGAAATCGCCTTCCCAATGTCGAGGCGCCTAGGAGGCGCGACGTCGGCGGCGGCGCAACGATAATGCGCGCCGGGCGTCGCTAGGAGGAAAAGCTCATGCACAAACTGTTGTTGTCGACTTCGGTGGCTGTACTCGCGCTCGCCGGCGCTGCGAATGCGCAAACCTGGGGCATGCCCAGTGGCGCGGCGCCGACTGGCGGCTCGGACGAGTTGCTGACTCTGCAGAAGGACGCGAAGCAGTGGGTGATGCCGACGGGCGATTACGCCAACCAGCGCCATTCCGCTCTCAAGCAGATCACGA
Source organism: Methylocystis sp. (assembly GCF_050246715.1). Lineage (NCBI taxonomy): Bacteria > Pseudomonadati > Pseudomonadota > Alphaproteobacteria > Hyphomicrobiales > Methylocystaceae > Methylocystis > Methylocystis sp. The sequence continues at coordinate 210 of NZ_JBFWVN010000024.1, read as the reverse complement.
CCGAGAATGTCGGCAAGCTCGCGCCGGCCTGGCAGTTTTCGACTGGCGTTCTGCGCGGCCATGAAGGCGCGCCGCTCGTCGTCGGCGACGTGATGTATCTGCACACGCCGTTCCCCAACATCGTTTATGCGCTCGACCTGAAGGATCCGGACCACAAGATTCTCTGGAAGTTTGAGCCCAAGCAGGACCCGTCCGTCGTGCCGGTGATGT